>JAGHUJ010000063.1 GCA_018064905.1 Candidatus Treponema equifaecale | reverse complement strand
GCTGATGTATTTAAGAATGGTCTGGATACAATCGATTCTGGGCTTGAAGATTTCTCTGAGCAGCTTGGAATATCTGTTCCACAGGCAGCTGTTCAGCAGAATGTTTATTCGGAAGCTTTCATTGGAAAGACATTCCCTGCTGTTCCACCACATGTTGCAGCCGGAATCAACGGTGGTTTCACACACATCAATACTTCTGGAATCGCAAAGGCCGCTGATGTTCTTGGAATTGGTGGTGTAGAAGACACTTATTATTTCCCAGTTTTGAACGCAGACATCCGCATTGGTGGTGTTTTCCTTCCATTTGATATCGGTCTTTCATTCATGAAGCTCAATCTTCCTGAGATGGAGCTTGCCGGTACAAATATGGACATTGACTTTACAACATTTGCAATTGATGCACGCTATGCAATCTTTGAAGACGGACTTATTAGTCCTGCAGTTTCTGTAGGAATCGGATACTCAATGAACTCAGGCTCATTCGGTGTTGGTTCAAAAAACGCTGAAGCAAAGGTTGATTACGATGTTCAGACATTGTATGCACAGGTTCAGATTTCTAAGACATTGAACATTCCTGTTGCAAGAATCGGTTTTACTCCATTTGCAGGTCTCCGTGGTGTAGTTTCTTCTTATGAAAATGAATACAGCTGGGCTTTGAAAGATAGTGCAATTAATGCTCTTGGAGCTGCTACAGGTGTAAAAACTTCAAACAAAAAGACTGTTTCTACAGACGGATTTGATTTTGGTGCAATTCAGACACAGGTTTACGGTGGTGTAAGCTTCAACTTCATGCTGATTCAGCTTACTGCAAGCGCTTGTGCTGACCTCCGCAACATTGGTGAAGACAGCCTTTGGAGCGGTGCTTTGAGCCTCCGCATCAAACTGTAATTCCATACTGATTAACTAAAAGCTTAAATAATTTACTTCAAAACAAAAGTGTGTCATAATGAATCACATGGGAGATTCAAACGTGCACACTTTTGTTTTTGCTGGTGGTGGTACCGGCGGACATATCTATCCTGGCCTTGCTGTGGCCGATGAACTCAGACAGCTTTATAAAGAAAAAAATCAGGAAATTAAAATCTGCTGGATCGGTAATTCTTCCGGCATGGACCGCAATATTGTTGAAAAAAGCGGTTCAATCGATGTTTTTTACGGAGTTCCAAGCGGAAAGCTTCGCCGTTATTTTTCATTGCAGAATTTTGCGGACGTTTTTAAAATCTTTGCCGGTTTTGTTAAGTCCTTTTTCTTTCTTCTAAAAAACAGGCCTGCTGTGCTTTTTTCTAAAGGCGGATTTGTTTCAGTGCCTCCTTGCATTGCAGCTTCAATTTTAAAAATTCCAGTATTCACTCATGAATGTGATTTTACGCCGGGACTGGCAACCAGAATAAATTCTCGCTTTGCTTCAAACGTGCTTGTATCCTATGAGGAGACAAAAAAATATCTTCCTGTGGATAAGCGTGAAAAGTCCGTAGTTACAGGAAATCCTGTTCGGCCTGTTTTCTATTCAACAAATTCACAAAATGGCAAAAAATTCCTTTTTGAAAACCGTTCTGACTACAATCCTCAAAAGCCGGTTCTTCTTGTGCTGGGGGGAAGTCTTGGTGCTCATCAGATAAATGAACTTGTAAGCACAAATCTGGACTGGCTCTGTGAAAGGTTCAATGTGGTTCATCAGTGCGGGGCTCGAGATGCTGATTCCATGCCAAAAAATCATCCAGGCTACTTCCTTCATCCATTTATTTATGCAGAAATGCCGGATGTAATTTCCTGTGCTGACCTTATTCTGAGCCGAGCCGGTGCAAATTCAATCTGGGAATGTTCTGTTTTAGGCAAGCCTATGGTTCTGATTCCTTTGTGCGGTTCTGGAACCCGTGGAGATCAGGTTGACAATGCTAAATTTTTTGAAGAAAAGAATGCTGCATCGGTTCTTCTTGGAGAAGCCGCAAATTCAGAAAACCTCAAAGTTGAGCTTGAGAAATTCTGTAATGCTGAGCTTCGCTCAAAGTATTCAGAAAATTCCCTCAAACTTTCTGAAGGCAAACGTCCTGCAAAAAGAATTGCTGAGCTCATTATGAGCAAAACTGAAAAAACAGAATAGAATCTAATTAAATTGGAGAATACAAATGACATTTTCATTTATTGACATTATTTTTCTTGTGATAATCCTTTTCTTTGCGCTGACTGCAATGGCTCACGGCCTTATTAAAGAAGTGTTTGGTAAGCTTGCGGTGATTGCCGGGCTTTTTGTGGCATTTTATTTCTGCGGAATGTTCTCGTCTTATTTTAAGAACATAATCGATAATCCTACAGTGGATGTGGTTCTCTCATTCCTTTCGCTGTTCATTGTGACTTTCATTGTGGTTAAGATTGTTCAGATTATTCTTGGTTTAATCTTTAGCGGTGAAATCCTTGGCAGTTTGAACCGCGTGCTGGGACTTTTCTTTGGATTGATTGAAGGCGCCCTGGTTGTGTGCTGTATTTTGATTTTGCTTCAGGCTCAGCCTTGGTTTAATGCTTCTGCAGTTGTGGAAAAATCCACTGTTGCCTCAATTCTTCTTCCACTGCTTGAAAAACCAATCAGCTACCTTAATGGAATGTTTGCATAATGTTTGACAATCTTTTATATCAGAATGCATCTGAACTGCTTTCTCAGGATATCCGCTCAAATCGCCTGCCTGGTTCAATTTTGCTTGCAGGCCCGGCTTCCAGCGGTAAATTGACCTGTGCCCTTGAAATTGGACGTGTTCTAAGCTGTACTGGGGATGAGGTTCATCCAAAAGGACACTGGCTTTGTGAATGTCCTTCCTGCAAAAAAAACAAGGAGCTTTCAAATCCAAACGTTCTGCTGGCCGGTCCCCGTGACTGTTTTCTTGAAATTGCGGCAGCTAAAAAAGCATTTCTTCAGGCGGCATACGACAATTCCAAGTCTTTGACTGCCTGCCGCTATTTGTTCCTGCGTTCCGTAAGAAAACTGACCAACCGTTTTAGCCAGATTCTGTGGGAAGACGATGACAAGGTTTCTAAAATTGCACAGCTTATGCAGCTGATTGATGAAGAAATGGGCAAGCTCAGCATGGATAAGACCCTTCCAGAAAATGACCAGCTGGAAAAAATTGTTGCAGAAATCGTAAAGCAGTGTGAAAAGCTTGAATCAACATTTATGTATGATGCTCTTCCGATCAGCCAGATTCGAAAAGCTGCAGCCTGGGCCCACATGAAGTCTGTTGAAGGAAAAAAAATATTCATAATCGAAAATGCTGAGCGAATGCTTGAAGCTGCCAGAAATGCACTGTTAAAAATTCTGGAAGAGCCTCCAAGCGACGTGGTTTTTATTCTTACAACTTCAAACCGTGGTGCCGTCATGCCAACGATTCTTTCCAGAGTTCGAACCTATAGCTTTGCCCAGAGAACAGTTCCACAGGAAAATGAAGTGATAGAACGGGTTTTCCATGCGGATTCCTCTAAAAATATTTCAATTGATTCTTATTTGCAGACATTTTTGCCAATAACACCGGCTCAGGTTCGTACTGTGGCTGAATCTTACTTCAACATGCTTATGAAGGGGCAGATTCCAATGGCTTCAGGAATAGCAAAGCAATGCGGTGAGTTCAAGCCGGAAGTTCTTTTAAAGAATTTTCTCATTGGAATCATGGATGCGGCCAAAAAAGATCCACAGACTGCTGGAAATGTTTCTCTTTGCCAGAAGGTCGTGGAATACGCCAGAAGCTGCTACAGCAATGTGACTACATACAATCAGAGTGCCACAAGTGCTTTGGAAAATCTGACACGGGATCTTTCAACTTTAAGAAAGGCCTATCAGCAATAGCACTGTTGCAGAAAAGCTCTTGCACAGCAGCAAAACTGAGCGGAAAAGGGGGAGCAGATGCAGGAATTTTCCAGAAGAGTCTCACAGAAAATAGACAAGCTTTCCAATGCCCAGATTCAGCAGCTGGTGAATCAGACTGTTGAAAAAAGCGAAATCCTGGACTCCATATTTCAGTCTCTGCCAACAGGTTTGGTGATTGTTGATGAAAATTACCATTTGATGCGAATGAACAAGTCTGCGGAGCGTTATTTGCCTCTGAATGCCCATTATGAGGAAGGTTCAGAAAAACTTCCTGTGTGGGAATTTATTGATGAGGCTGAAATTGCCAGATTTTTAAAAGAATGTTTTCAGTGCAGAAAAACCAATGTGAGCAATGAATACACTGTTTCAACTCCCGGCGGTTCTGTTCGGTTTCTGGACATTTACATTACGCCGCTGGTAAAGAGTCACAAGCAGGACAAGGATTTGATCGGTTCGATTATCCGCATTGAAGACGTAACAGAAAAGAAAAATCAGGAAATTCTTCTGCATCGAATGGAAAATCTTGCAGGCCTTACGAATATTGCTGCCAGTGTTGCCCATGAAATCAAAAATCCTTTGGGAGCAATCAGCATTCACATTCAGCTTATTCAAAAAGCAATCAAAAAGAAGCGGGATTTTGACGGAATGCTGCCGGATCCAAAATTTATGGAAAATTATCTGGATGTGGTGAATCAGGAAATTGAGCAGCTGAACAAGATTGTTGTGGATTTTCTCATGGCGGTTCGACCAATTCAGGCAAATCTGGAGCTGGTGAATCCGAATCTTCTTTTGAACGATATTTTTAATTTCTTTGGACCTGAGCTTAATTCAAAAAATATTGCAGCTGAACTTAATCTTTGCAAGGAAGAACTCAGACTTTTGCTGGATCAGAAGCTTTTTAAGGAAGTTATTGTGAATCTTGCAATGAATTCGGTTTCTGCAATTGAAGAAAAAAATGCTGAAAAATCCGCCGCTGATGGAAAAATTTCTGTGGAAACCTATGTTAAGGAAGATAGATTCTTCATTGAATTTTCAGATAACGGCTGTGGAATGAGTGAAGAAGTGGTTTCCAGAATATTTGAGCCATATTTTACAACAAAGGCAAACGGAACTGGTCTTGGAATGGCCATGAGCTACAAGGTCATAAAGGAATTTCAGGGAGACATTGAGGTAAATTCAGAGCCGGGATCTGGAACTCGCTTTGTGATTTCTCTGCCGGTACCACAAAAAGAACAGAAACTCATTACATTTAAATCATAGCTTCAAACAACAGGAGCAAATATGCATAAAATTCTGATTATCGACGATGAAAAAAATATTCGTGAAGGTCTTGCTGCCGATTTTGAAATGGACGGATATGAAGTTGCCATTGCTGCAAACGGTAAGGAAGGACTTGATATAATTGAGAAGGGCGGAATTCAGCTTGTAATCACCGATTTAAGAATGCCTGGCGGTATCAGCGGTGAGGAAGTTCTAAGGCAGGTTACTACAAAAATGCCTGGAATTCCTGTAATCGTTCTCACAGGCCACGGTTCCATTGATTCTGCTGTAAAGGCAATGCAGAACGGTGCCTACGATTTTTTGACAAAGCCACTCAATCTGGAGCATCTGGAAACTATCGTAAGAAAAGCTCTTCAAAACAGAACTGCTGAAACAGCTTCCGTTGATTCTGCACCAAAAACAGCAAATTCAGTCACTTCAATTGATTTTATTGGTGAAGGTCCTGCCATTCAAAAGGTTAAGGAACTGGTTAAAAAGGTTGCCGATGCCAAAATCAGCGTTTTAATTACTGGTGAAACAGGAACTGGTAAGGAAGTTGTGGCAAATGAAATTCACAAGCTTTCTTCAAGAAAAGACAAGGCTTTTATTCCCGTTGTTTGTTCTTCCTTGAGTGAGACATTGCTGGAAAGCGAACTGTTTGGCCATGAAAAAGGTGCTTTTACCGGTGCAGAAACGGCTCACAAGGGAAAATTTGAGCTGGCGGAAGGCGGAACAATATTCCTTGATGAAATCGGTGAAATCAATCCAAGCATTCAGGTAAAGCTTCTTAGAGTGCTGCAGGAAAAGAAAATTGAGCGGGTCGGCGGAGAAGAATCAATTGATGTGAACGTTCGTGTTATTGCCGCAACAAACAGAAATCTTGAAGAAGAGGTGAAGGCTGGTCGATTCCGTGAAGACTTGTATTTCAGATTGAATGGAATCCAGATTGAAGTTCCGCCGCTCAGAGAACGCAAAGAAGATCTTCCTTTTTTTATTGAAAGCTTTGTTAAAAAATATAGTGAAGAAAATCAACGTCAGGTGAACGGTATTGAAGAAAAGGCAAAGAAAGCTCTTTTGAACTATATCTGGCCCGGTAATATCCGTGAGCTTCAGCACTGTTTGAAAGCGCAATAGTTTTAAGCTCTGGAAACGAAATCACATTGAAGGATCTTCCAGCAAAAATTAGCAGCTTTAATTCAGATTCAAAAATCACGCTGCCGCTGGGAATCTCCATGGATGAAGCTGAAAAAATCATAATTGAGCGAACCCTTGACTATTGCGACGGAAACAAGTCCAGGGCTGCCGAAGTTCTAAAAATAGGCAGAATGACCCTGCACCGCAAAATTGAGGAATATGGAATAAAATAAAAAAAAGTGAAAAAAAATTAAATTTTTTTATTTTATGTGTTGACACTTATTTGCGGATTTGTTAATATATCAAAGTCAGCTCGCCAATGAGTTGCAAAAGATGTCTCCTTCGTCTAGTGGTTAGGACATCGGGTTTTCATCCCGACAACAGCAGTTCAATTCTGCTAGGAGATGTAAAAAAAACCTTGCAGCTTAGGTTGCAAGGTTTTTTAATTTCTATTAAGATAGAAAAACATCAAATTGGTAATCTGTCTTAAAGAAAGATAATTTGAAAAACTTTACAAAACATAATTTTTTGGGGGATTTTCCTTATGGCAGGAAAGAAAACATCTGCAGAAAAAAGATTTGCACAGAGCGAAGTACGCCGCATGCACAACAAGGCAATCAAATCAGAATGCCGCACTTATGCTAGACAGTTTGTAGAAGCTGTTCAGGCTAAAGATTCTAAACTTGCACAGGAAAAGCTTACAACTTTGGTTTCAAAGCTTGATTCAGCTCGCAGCAAGGGTGTTCTTACACGCAATGCTGTATCTCGCAAGAAGTCTCGTATGCAGACATTGTTCAACGTAACATTCGCTGCAAAATAAGCTGATTTACGATGAATCTTAAGCTATCTGGTTTTCCCAGGTAGCTATTTTTTTTGTCAGAACTCCGGTGAGAGTGCAGTTTATTTTTGAATTTTGTAGCTAAATTTTAAAACTTGAGATCTAACTTAATAAAGGTGCTTTCCAATGGCTGAAAATAAAATTACGAAGATGGATATTGTTGAAAATATCTACGGTGAAACGGGATTTGAAAAACGCGATGTTCAGAAGATTGTGGACAAGTTTCTTGATGAGCTTAAAGTTTCTTTGGAAAAAGGAAATACAATTGAGCTTCGTGGTTTTGGTACATTTGAAGCACGTCTAAGAAAAGGTCGTGATGAAGCCAGAAATCCAAAGACTGGTGAAAAGGTGAGTGTGGCTTCACATTATGTTGCAGCATTCCGAGCCGGACGGGAACTTAAAAAAAATCTTTTGGAACTGCCGGTTGAAGAATAGTTTTGACTTGAAGCTGTTGCTTCAAAATTCAGCATTGTTTTTTTGCTCTGTTCTGTTTTTTTCTCTGGCAAATCCAGGACTTGTGTTTGCAAAGGGCTGCGGTTTCTTTGCCTGGATTTGCTTTGTACCTATTTTTTTTCTGACTTGTCGGCTTAAACTTAAGTTTGCTTTTCTTTCTGGATTTGCCTTCGGGTTTATTTCGTATTTTTTACTTTGCTGGTGGCTTTCTGAGTACGGTTTTCTTTCAATTTTTTTTGTACTTTTCCTGTACGGACTGATTTTTTCTGCAGTTTTTGTACTGTGCTGTCTGGTTCAGAAATTTCTTCATAAATTTGATTTTGTTCTAATTCCGCTTCTGCTTGTTCTGGCTGAAATTCTTCGCTCTCATGGATTTCTGGGCTTTTCTTACGGGAACCTGGGCTATACGCAGTGGAAAAATCAGAGTGTCCTGAACTTTGCCAAAGCTTTTGGTGTTTACGGAATTTCATTTTTTATATATTTGTTCAATTATTTTATCTTTGAGCTTGCAAAATGTTTTTTGAAAATTCACTCTGAATCAAGACGTGATTTTAGAATTCTGGCTTCGTTTTTAGTTTTAGTTGTGTTTGCATTCACTTCAATTCTTTTTAGGGCCGAAAACTCTTCAGCTTCAGAAAAACAAATCTTAAAAATTGCGCTGATTCAAAATGCAAGTTCAAAAAATTCTTCAAAAATTGATGATTATATCAAGGACTGCGAGAATTTGATACTTCTGACTGACACTGCTCTTCTACAAAATCCTGATGTTGATCTTATTGTGTGGCCAGAAACTGCTGTGGTTCCTGATCTTGCTTATCATCTGAGCCATCCGGATTCAGAACAGAAGCGTGTGCAGCTGACAGAAAGGCTTTGTGAATATTTTGAATCGAAGTCAAAAACATTTATTCTTGGAAACAATCACCGCGTTGAAAAAACTGACCGGACTTACTGGTATAATTCTGCCTTGCTTGTGGATTCAAAATCAAAAATAAAAGTTGACTATTACAACAAGCAGCATCTGGTTCCTTTTACGGAATACATTCCTCCTGCATTCAAAAAGGGGCTTCTGAAAAAACTGATGAACTATGTTCCTTCTGATGATTATGATATGGGGAATGAAACAAAGCTTTTTGAAATTGCTGAAAATACAAAATGCGGAGTTCTGATTTGTTTTGAGGATTCTTTTCCTAAAATTTCTGTAAAAATGAAGAATCATGGAGCTAAATTTCTTGTGAATATTTCTGATGATTCCTGGGCAGAAAGTGAGGCCTGTGAAAATCTTCATCTTTCAATGTCCGTGCTTCGGGCGGTTGAAAATAATGTTCCTGTGGTTAGAAGCACTGTTTCTGGAAAAACCTGCGTAATTGATTCCGACGGAAAAATTATTGCTGAGCTTGATTCAGGTTCTGATGATTTTTTGGTTTCACAAGTTGAAATAATGGGCGAGATACAATAGAATAAATAAACTATGGCTGAAGAGAAAACTAAGAAGAACCTGACTGTATTTGGTCAGGAAACAGAATTTGACGGAATCCTTGAATTCACTGATAACCTTGTAATTACTGGAAAATTTAAGGGAGAAATCAAAGCTACTGGTGATCTCGAAATTGAAAAGTCTGCAATCTGCAATGTGGATAAGATGACTGCTAATTCAATCGTTATTTCAGGAAATGTTACTGGTGACATGGAAGCTCAGGAAAGGGTTGAAATGTGCTCTGGAAGTGTTGTTCGCGGAAATGTAAGTACTGGCAGAATCAGAATTGCCGACGATGTTGATTTTGAAGGTCAGGTTTCCATGATTGAAGGTGTTCCAGAAGTAAATCTTTTTGCAGTTGCTTCAGAAGAATACAAGAAGGCCATGGTTGTAAAATCTGATGACCCACGATAGTTAAGGGAGATTTTATTCGACATTTTTTTCATTTTTGTAATATTCATTGACAACAAAAATATCTTCATTGTATAATTTCTTTAATAGTTATTTCTCATTCAATTTTCTTTTTTATAAATCAATTTAATTTTTATTTATTTCGGTACGAGTTTTTAACTTTTTTGAATTCATGTCATTTATGGCAAATTTTATATTAAATTCTTTTATTC
>JAGHUJ010000121.1 GCA_018064905.1 Candidatus Treponema equifaecale | reverse complement strand
ATTTTATGTTCAGAATGATTCCGTTGTGCTGAAGAAAAATTATTGTGATTTTGAACCTGAATGGTTGTATTCCGGGATTTGCGAGTTTTCTCTGAAATCACCTGTCTTAAAAACAAATTTCTACGCCGCCCTGCTTGAAACTCCCTACGACAATCTGAGTTTTTGGTTCAAGGCAGAGGGCAGAACTGCGTGGAAAAATTTTCTGCTGGATTTTTCATATTTTGCTGTTCCTTCCGCGGCTAAATCTCCAAATGCAGCACCTTTGATTGGCGGTTCATCTTCAATATGCAGAACTCTTGAACAGTTTTCTCTGAATCCCCAGATTCTGTTTCTGTTTGATGATAAAAACTCAAGTTCTTTGCGTCTGGGCGTGAATGTTTTGAATATGTGGAAAATAACGGATACGAATAAGGTTGAGGAGCTTCAGCTGATGAAAATAAGGAGCGGGATTTGCTTTGAAAACAGTTTTTTTACAGGTCAACTTGATTTTACGACGAACAATCTGCTTTTGGATGGAGTTCCTCCAACTGTGTCATCAACACCGGAAAAATATTACGGATGCAGATTAAGTCTTTCTTCTGCTTTTTCATCCTGCGGAATTTATTTTTCGGCAGATTACAAAAATTACCCTCCTCCAGCTTCCAGTTCTGCCCGCAAGGATTCTGTGGATTTTTCAATAAAGGCCACTCCTGGAAGAGCAAAGATTTTGAATGCCAGCGCAGGATTAAGTTTAATTTACAAGGATATGAAAAGGTATTCTGGTAATTTTTCTGCAGGAGCCGGATTAAAATTGAAGTCTAAGAAAATTCGGAGCAGTATTAAAATTCAGCTGGAAATTCCCTTCCAATAAATTGAACAATCCTTTCTTGCGTATTGAATAACAAGCCAAAATTTCCTATAATCGTTAAAATCTATAGGTATACTGACGACTTTATCATTTATCTGTCAGAACCTAAATCAAACTAGAAAATCTTTTTTGAGAGGTAACAATATGGCTTTTGATATTACTAAAGTACGTAATATCGGTATCAGTGCCCACATTGACTCTGGTAAGACAACAACTTCAGAACGTATTTTGTTCTACTGTAACAAGATCCACCAGATTCATGAAGTTCGTGGTAAGGACGGTGTAGGTGCTGTAATGGACAACATGGAACTGGAACGCGAACGCGGTATTACTATCCAGTCAGCAGCAACTCAGGTTCAGTGGAAGGACACAACAATCAACTTGATCGACACACCGGGACACGTAGACTTCACTGTAGAAGTTGAACGCTCACTCCGCGTTCTTGACGGTGCTATCATGATTCTTTGTGCTGTTGCCGGCGTTCAGTCTCAGTCTATCACTGTTGACCGCCAGCTCAAGCGCTATCATGTACCTCGCATTGCATTCGTAAACAAATGTGACCGCCAGGGTGCTAATCCTGTTCGTGTATGTGGACAGCTCCGCGACAAGCTCGGCTTGAACTCACACATGGTTGAACTTCCAATCGGTCTTGAAGACAAACTTGAAGGTGTTGTAGACCTCGTTGGAATGAAAGCTATCTATTTTGACGGCGAAAACGGTGAACAGCTCCGTGTTGCTGAAATCCCAGCTCACATGAAGGCTGATGCAGACAAATATCACCAGGAACTCATCGAAGAAGCAGCTAACTTTGACGATGCTTTGATGGAAAAGGCTCTTGAAGGAATCGAACCATCAGAAGAAGAACTCATCGCAGCTATCCGTAAGGGTACATTGGCTGAACAGTTCGTTGGTGTATTCTGTGGTTCAGCTCACGTAAACAAGGGTATTCAGCCACTTTTGGACGGTGTACTCCGCTACTTGCCAGATCCAACAGAAGTTCACAACTACGGTCTCGATCTCGACAAGAACGAAGAGCAGGTTGAATTGTTCAACGTTCCAGATAAGCCATGTGTTGCATTGGCATTCAAGCTTGATGACGGTCAGTTCGGTCAGTTGACATACATCCGTATCTATCAGGGACGTCTTCCAAAGGGATGCGAACTTACAAATGTTCGTACTGGAAAACGCTTCAAGGTTGGTCGTCTTGTTCGTATGAACTCTGCTGCAATGGAAGATATCCAGGTTGGTGAACCAGGTGATATTTGTGCATTGTTCGGTGTTGACTGTGCTTCAGGTGATACATTCTGTGGCGAAGGCATCAATGTTGCTATGACTTCTATGTTCGTTCCAACTCCTGTAATTTCTCAGGCTGTTAAACCAAAGGACAAGTCAATGGCTGCTAACTTTGCTAAGGCTCTCAACCGCTTTACAAAGGAAGACCCAACATTCCAGACAGAGCTTGATCCAGAATCAAACGAAACAATCATCAAGGGTATGGGTGAATTGCACCTTGCCGTATACGTTGAACGCATGAAGCGTGAATACAAGTGTGAAGTAGAAGTAACTCCACCAAAGGTAGCTTACCGCGAATCAATTTCTGGTTCTGCAAACTTCAACTACACTCACAAGAAGCAGACTGGTGGTTCTGGTCAGTACGGTCGCGTAGCTGGTATCATGGAACCATTGGCAGACAAAGACTACGAATTTGTAGACGCAATCAAAGGTGGTGCTATTCCTAACGAATTCATCCCATCTTGTGACAAGGGCTTCAAGCGCGCTATGGAAAAGGGTTCTTTGATTGGTGCTCCTGTTGTTGGTGTTAAGATGACAATCAATGATGGTCAGTCACACCCAGTAGACTCTAACGATAACGCATTCCAGCAGGCTGCTATCGGTGCTTTCCGTGAAGCTTATGAAAAGGCTAAGCCAGCTATTCTTGAACCAATCATGAAGGTATCTATCGAAGGTCCTACAGAGTTCCAGGGTAACATGTTCGGTCTTGTTAACCAGCGCCGTGGTGTAATCCTTGAAACAACAGATGAAAACAACATGTCTGTAGTAAACGCTGAAGTTCCACTTTCAGAAATGTTCGGTTTCTCTACAATCCTTCGTTCATCAACACAGGGTAAAGCAGAATTCACAATGGAATTCTTGAAATACGGTAAAGTTCCAGGCAATGTTGCTGAAGAACTCCAGAAGAAATACCAGGAAGCTAGAAAAGCTGGCAACTAAGGAGATTCAACATGGAAAAGAAAGATCTTTTTGACAAAAGCCCAGTTCGTCTTTTTGACGCAGCTACAGAGGGCGGTCTTAAGGCTGGTGAACTCGGTCTCGTAACTTCTAAAAAAGGTTTGGGAAAGACTTCAGTTCTCGTACAGTTCGGTATGGATACTCTCCTTCAGGACAAACAGCTTGTACACGTAACATTTGACCTTCATTCTTCAAATGTTATCTCTTGGTATGACAGCATCTTTACAGAAATTGCTAAAAAGAAGAATGTTGGAAACGCTGCTGAAATGAAGAATTCTGTAGTTTCAAAGCGCACAATCCTCAACTTCTCTTTGGACAACTTCACTCTTACAAAGGTTGTTAACACATTGAACGCTCTTAAGGCCGGCGGAATCGCTGTTTCTGGCGTTGTAATGGATGGAATCGACTTCTCTAAGGTTTCAGAAGATGACGTTAAGGCTGTAGCAGCTTATGCTAAGTCTGAAAACGTTGTAATCTGGGCTTCAGCTGATTCAGTTCCAGCTAACCTTGAAGGAAACTTTGCTGCAATCGTTAACCTCGAACAGAAGAATGACGGTGTTGCAGTTGAAGTTGCTAAGATCAATGGAAAAGCTGTTGAAACAGGCCTCAAGCTTGATTCAAAGACATTGCTTATTTCTAACAAATAATTACTGTTAGTTCAGCAAAAAAGGCTGCTCGATTGGGAGCAGCCTTTTTTTTGTACTTTAATTTTTTGACATTTAAAACAAAAAAGCGCCAGGAAACAAGGTTTGACCTGGTCTTCTGGCGCTTTAATCAGTTTACTGAGTAATATCTCTTTGTACTAGTTGTTACCTTTGACTACAACTGTATTCCAGTTGTTTGGATCTTCGATGAGTCCGTACTGACGGCCTTTGAGCATTCTCTGGAGCTTGTATGCTACAGTGCCTTCCTGTGTTCCGTCTTTGAATGTTACTTTCTTTCCCTTAAGGTCTGTAAGTGAAGACATTGGAGAAATACCAGCAGCAGTTCCTGTTACGAAGAATTCTACAGCTTTCTTCTGAACTTCTTTAAGAGATACTTTTCTTTCTTCAACCTTCATTCCGCATTCTTTTGCAAGAGCGATGATTGATTTACGTGTAATTCCTGGGAGGATTGTGTCGCCGAGTTCTGGAGTTACGAGAGTTCCGTCCTTCATTACGAAGAATACGTTACAGCTTGAACCTTCCTGGAAATATTTGTGTTCAACGGCATCAAGGTAAACACATTCTACATAACCTTTTTCTTCTGCTTCGTGCTTAGCCAAAGCTGAAATTACATAGTTTGAAGCACACTTGATGTAACCTGTTCCGTTTGGAGTAGCACGGATTCTGTTTGTGATTACAGCGCCGTCCAATCCTTTCTTGAAGTATGCAGAAACTGTTGTAGCACAAATTACAACGTAAGGCTGTTTAGAACATCCAACACCAATTGCACCTTCTGAGTTCATGAATGGACGCATGTAAATTGATTCAGCATCAGCATAACCTGTTTTTTCCCATTCTGCATTGTATTTTGGAACATAACCCAGAGCTGCGTTGCGTTTTACGAATTCAACTGAAGCAGCAACAAACTGTTCAACTGGGAAAGCTGGACAGTACATACCTTTCATAGAGTTGTTGAAGCGCTTTCCGTTTTCTTCCGGACGGAAAATTGCAACTCCACCGTCTCTTGTTGGGAAGCCTTTCATTCCTTCAAAACAACCGTAAGCATACTGTGATGTGTAAGATACAGTTGGAATCCCCATCTGATTGCGCTTGTCGAGAACTGCTTTTCTGTCATCTTCTGACATAGCCATAAGTTCATCGTAAGTTACTTTGTCACATTCAAGCCATTCTTCGTCCCATTTTGTTGTTTCTGGGTTGTAGCGGGCAATGTATGTTACCGGGTAAAGGTTTAAAGCAAAAGCCATTTCTTAATATCCTCCAAGCAGATTTATCATCTGCAAATAAGTAAATATAAAC
>JAGHUJ010000149.1 GCA_018064905.1 Candidatus Treponema equifaecale | reverse complement strand
ATATTGACCGGCTTATGGATACGGATTTTGTTCAGGTTGAAAACTGAGGTGATCCAGACTTCAGGAGAATTCACGGGGAGGAAGAAGCTCTGGATGATATTCAAAATGCATGTTGTCCCAGATTCCCCATTTTCCGCCCCAGATGAATCCTTCTGATTCAAATATCTGTACGACTTTTTTAGGTGGAAGCCACCTGTGGGCTAGGGGAGTCAGCATCCAGGTATCAGGATTTTTATCGCGTGCCCAGCTCCAAAAAATTTCACCGGTAATCCTAACGGGAAGAATATCGATGGCAATTCCAAGGGAGTGAAAACTTTTTCTGTTTGTTCCATCGATGACACGCCAGGAAAAAGCATCGCAGCTTTTTATCTTATCTACAAATTTTTTTACTTCGGCATCTTGGAGAGCCAGATTGTTGATTTTTTCTTCGACATTTTTTACAGCCTGAATGATGCGTTCATGAATTGTTGTGGACCGTCCAAGAAAGGTAGTTCGTTGAAGATGGGATTCCAGAAGTCTTCTTGAGGATGAATCATATATAGCATCAAAAAAATACATTGCTGTTCCCTTGCCTTTTCTTCGGTTGGCTACAGTTCCGAATTTCTTCAATTCAAGCTGCTCATCTTCCGACATCTCGGCGGGGTCCTTCAATTTTTCCGGATAGTTGTATAGGACAGACCAGTATTCATTTTTTTCTGAAAGTTCTTCTTCCGGCAGAATGGAACCATTGCACCAGTAGAATTTGTATTCTTTTCCGTAGTTTGAGAAATTTAAAATCCAGTCGTTGGATTCCTGACTGTAGAATGCTGTAATATTTAAATCAGGATAGGATTCCTTTATCTTTAGAATTCCTTCAGGAACAATTGGCAGATTGTGGGATACTTCAGGAATCTGAGGCGGTAGATTTTTTTTATGTTTTTTTGAGAAATGAATTTCGGAATGCAATGGATTTAATGAAATGAGGCTTATGGATAATAGAATAAAAATATTCAACCGTTTTTTTAGCTTGGAATGACTATGCTGCATGAAATCAGTATATTACTTTTTTCATCGTAAGAATACAATTTATAAAGAATTGTTTATTTAGGCTGGATTGCTTATGAAAGTCCAAAATATAGTATTGAATGTTGTCAAAAAAAGCAAAAATTAAATGGAGAATGTGTTTGCGATTTTTCACTCCGCGGAATTTTCCTGATTGCGTTCCATAAACATTTCGGCATCTTCATGGCCATATTTTTGGGACCACTGGGTAAATGTGCCCGATGTTGTAGGTTCAGTTTTTTCTTCTACAGGTTTTGTTTTGATTTTTTTTATCGCAATGGGATTGGAATATTGTCTTCTCATCATTGCATAGTATTCATTGTCGTCCATGTCCATTCCTCCGGCAGAAGAAGTCTAGCACAGAAATAGAATGAAAAAAAGCATAAGGCCTTAAGCCGTACATGTCTTGTTTTTTCCTGCAAAGAAGGTAGAATGAATTCATCTTTTTAAAACCAGTCAGGATCCTATCATGCATGTTTTTATTCCGGAAAGAATCGAAGCCAACATAAAGAATATTCAGAAAGCATTTGGAAGTAGATTCAAGGATTTTTCTCTTGCCTATTCTTTTAAAACCAACTGCCATCAACTGGTCATATCAGAAGTAAGGAAAAGCAAGATCATGGCTGAAGTTGTTTCCAGGGAAGAGTATGAAAGTGCAATCGCCAACGGATTTTTGAACAGTGAAATTATTTTCAATGGAGTATGCAAAGAAAAGTTCTGCATGATTGAATGCTGTCGTGGAAAAGGAATTGTCAACATCGACAATGAAGAAGAAGTTCAGTGGGCGGAAGAACATTATGATTCAACTGGAGAAATTCTTTCATTGGGAATCAGGCTGAACTTCAACATTGGAAACGGAATAAAATCCAGATTCGGCGTAGAGCCAGATTCCGCAGTATACAAAAGGATAAAGGAACTTGAGGCGCAGGGAAAAATAAAAGTCATCGGTCTTTCATGTCATTTTACGAACACAAGGGAATCATCATATTGGAAGAAAAAGGCAGAGATGCTTTCAAAATGTTCCGCAGATTTTCCGTCAATTGAATTTCTAGATTTTGGAGGGAGTCTTGCCGCAGACTATGAGAAAGAGGATTCAAGAAAAAACGACGGTAAAGGAAAAATGGATTTTGAAACAGCTGCCAAGTCCATCTATGAAGAGTTGAAGAAAGCAAAACTTGAAGACAAAAGAATCATCATTGAATCTGGAACGGCAGTTGTTGGTTCAGCATTTAAAACCATTGCAAAAGTGGTTCACATAAAGGACAACGGCTTTGTAGTTCTTGACATCAGTTTTCTGGATCTTCTTCTGCCAAGTTTGAGGGACAACATTCAGTTTGAAGTAATCCATAAAAGCCGACAGCCTAAAATGTTGAGCAACTATACCATCGCAGGATACACCTGCCTTGAAAATGATATAATAAAAAAAGGATTCAATGGAAAACTTGGGGTAGGGGATGAAATTGTTTTTAAAAACACCGGTGCATATACCATGTGTTTTTCCAACAGCTTCATCAAAAATCCTTTGGATATAGTTGGTAATATATAGAAGAAAATGAGTTCGCTCTGAAAATAATTTAATGTTATGAAGTTGCATTTTCAATGTTCATACTCCATACTTTCGTTATGGAAAATTTTAACTTTTATTCACCGACTTATTTTTGTTTTGGAAAGGACAGGGAATCGGATACCGAAAAAAATGGTAAAGCGTTTTGGAGGAACAAAGGTTCTTGTTCATTTTGGTGGCGGTTCTGTAAAAAAATCAGGGTTGCTTTCACGTGTGGAAGATGCTCTCAAGGCAGAGGAAATTTCATTCGTTGAATTGGGTGGAGTTAAACCTAATCCAAGAAGCGGTCTTGTTTATGAAGGAATTGAATTGTGCCGCAAAGAAAATGTTGATTTTATTCTTGCTGTTGGCGGCGGTTCTGTAATCGACAGTGCAAAGGCAATTGCCGCAGGAGCTGTTTATGATGGAGATTTCTGGGATTACTACTCAAAGGGAATTCCTGTAGACAAGGCTCTTCCTGTTGCAACAGTTCTTACAATTGCCGCAGCCGGAAGCGAAGGAAGTCCTGACAGCGTTATTACCCACGAAGACGGAATGTATAAACGCGGAGCAAGTGGAGAATCATTCAGACCTAAGTTCTCAATCTTGAATCCAGAACTTACATGCACACTCAGTGCATATCAGAGTGCTTGCGGTGTTACAGACATCATGGCTCACATCTGCGAAAGATACTTTACAAATACAAAGGAAGTTGAAGTAACAGACAGACTTTGCGAAGGTCTTTTGAAGACTATGATTCATGAAGCACCTCGTGTAATTGCAGATCCAAACAACTACGAAGCACGTGCCAACATCATGTGGGCTGGAATGGCTGCACACAACAACATCTGTGGTGTAGGACGTGGACAGGATTGGGCAAGCCACGGAATTGAACACGAACTATCTGCGCTCTATGACTGTGCCCATGGAGCAGGACTTGCCGTCATCATGCCTCACTGGATGGAATATGTAATGAACCATGACATCAACAGATTCTGTCAGTTTGCAACAAGGGTATGGGATGTGGATATGGATTTTGCAAATCCTGAAAATACAGCAAAGGAAGGAATCAAAAGATTCAGAAAATTCCTTTCATCCATTGGAATGCCTGTAACTTTTGCCGAGCTGGGTGCAAAGGAAGAAGATATTCCAACACTTGTAAAGCAGAGCCAGGTAAGCGATAAAAACAGAATGGGTGGATTTGTTCCACTTGATGACAAGGATGTAGAAAAAATCTACAGACTCTGCTGCGAGTAGTTCCTAAACTCTTTCTATACGGGGCCGTGATTCTGCGGTTCCTATTTTTTTCCTTTATGGGCTTGAAATAATTCCGATAATATATAGAAGCAGATGCTATCGGAGTAAAAATGACAGTCGAAAAAATCAATGAATCAATAAAAATTGAACTCAAGAAGAAGAAACTGTTTTCAGAGGTAAGTGAAACGGAACTGACCTTTGTTGATAATTGCAGTGAACTTACGGAAGAACAGCTTGGCGACAATACAAAAGCCTGGTTTGACGGTGAAACAATCATCGACAATGTTGAAGAGATTGAAGATGGAATCCAGCAGGTCTTTGCTTATACAAAGGAAGGGGATTGCGTAAATCTTGAACTGTATTTCCTGAACAATGGTGGAAGGGAAAATGATTTTGATAAACTGATGATGGCGATTCAGAATCTGGAAGACAGGGAAGAATTCTCAGAAGAATCCACAAAAGAAGAAGCTGACAAGTCCTACAAATCCATGGTGGAAAATTCAGTTGCAAGCCTTGAAGTTTCAGAACTTGTAGATAATACAAGAGAATCGGAAGAAAGCATAAAACCAGAAACTGCTGAAAATGAGATTTTGATGGATGAAGATACAGAAACCAGATGCAAGGATGGGAACGACTTTGGCTGTACGAATGAAGTATTAAATCTATTGAATGGAAAGATAATCTACAACAGAAGTTTTGAATCTT
This sequence comes from Candidatus Treponema equifaecale, assembly GCA_018064905.1. Classification (GTDB taxonomy): domain Bacteria; phylum Spirochaetota; class Spirochaetia; order Treponematales; family Treponemataceae; genus Treponema_D; species Treponema_D equifaecale. The sequence continues at coordinate 27,571 of JAGHUJ010000149.1, read as the reverse complement.
CACGTTCCTATGAAATAGGGGAGTATCTTGCTGAGTGTGAAAAATCCTGCAACGAAGGATGGATGAAGTTCAAGGAAATTTTTTCTCCCGTACTTATTGAAAAGCATCCTCTTGGTGCCGCCGCATGGCTGCTTAATGAAACAGACTTGAAACATTACAAGTCCCTCAAGGCTACAAATCCATACGACGTTGATTTCCTTAAAACCATTGCAGCTGAAGCAGTATCAATGGTAAAAGGAAACTTCTAATAATTGGTCGATAAGAAAAATTATCTGGCATGGAAGTCTAGCGGAGCTGAATATCTTCAACTTCATCGCCTGCAAAGTTTTCAAGCCAGAATTTCTTTATATCGACTTTCTTAACATACTTTGCCTTAAGTTCACCAAGAATTGCATAATGAAGGGTCTGTTCATGTCTTTCAAGACTCTGCAGATCCTTCCACTTTTCAAGAAGGCAGATATCGTTTTCACTGTCCTGAGGCATGTAAAGTTCATAATCGATGTTGCCTTCTTCTGCCTGTGACATTTCTGTAATATTGTTGTCCCTGAATTTCTGATAGAAATCCGCACGACAACCTGCCTTTAAATAATATCTAACTTGAACAAATAAACACTTCATATTCTATAATTATACCACTAATTCCCAGTTTGAAAAGTAAAAAACTCATAGGATGATTTGATCCTTAAAAGCCATAATATCAACAAAACTATTCTTTCTTCAGCCTGAAAACGCTATCATCAATACTGAAGGTTATATTGGAGCCTTCAATAATTCCGCAGATAAGATCCTTCATGAACATCCAGAAATTCAAATCGGAATTCGGATTCTTCCAGATTATTTCATCATTCCCTTTTGTTTCAATCTGATGACTGCCACAGGTGGTAAGTTTTTCAAGAATGCAAACTTGGATAAGTTCATAGGCCTCATCAAGTGACGACGGTTTTGGAAGTCCAAGTTTCTTTCCTTCATTAAAAAAATAATTTTTAAGGACGATATCGTAGCCATCCCCAAGTTCAAGAATTTTTGAAGTTACTGTTTTAAATCTTTTCAGGCAGATATCGGTATAAAGATCCAGAAATTCCCTAGGGGAACTTGGATCTATTATTTTTTCATATTCGCCTTCTGGTACCGCACCACAAGTCATGTCCACGTATTCAGGAAATTCTGAACCATATTTTTTTTCAGCATATGAAATAAGATCACTGCACATGAAGTTTAAAAGATTTATTTTGTCAAATTGACGACGATATATGATTTCACTTGTATCCATACCGAAGATTATAGCACAACAAAAATTTTTTGGCTTGAAATCAACAATAAAGAAGAGGAAGCAAATTTAATAAATCCTACATCCAGTCATCAAATGCATCCCCCGATATTTAACGGATAATACTTTGGAACTTAAATAAAGTGAATTCAATTTATATGCTTGAAATCGTTTACCTTGTCCCAGTTTACAACAAAACCCGCTCCATGAGAGCAGAATACACTGGATGACGGATTTTCAAGATCCGCATCGGGATTGTAATTGATTTCTTCAAGTACTTCTTTTTCATTGTGGCATTTTTCATATCCGCTCAGTCTAAGGCTCAATGTTCCCTGTCCCTTTGTGTATGATCTAAGTTCGGTGATATAATTCTTCATGGTGGAAACTGGAACCTTTCCTTGGAGTACCGCAAAACCTTCGGAGATTTCTTCTATGGAACTTGATCCATGTTTTTTTTCCATATCGCTCATGAAGCGGCCAATTGAAACTTCGGGAATTACAGCTTCATAAAAATAGATTGGTTCAAGAAGTATGGACTTTGAATACATGAGACCATGACGTATTGCCCTGTATGTAGACTGACGGAAATCTCCACCTTCTGTATGTTTTAAATGGGCGCGTCCTGCAATGACTTCAATTTCCACATCAGTTATTGGACTTCCACTTAAAATACCTACATGCGTTTTTTCTTTAAGATGGGTAAGTATCAAACGCTGCCAGTTTGTATCAAGTTCATCCACACTGATGTCTGAAACATATTTCATTCCGCTTCCACGAGGTAGAGGTTTAATTTTAAGATGGACTTCAGCATAGTGTTTTAAAGGTTCATAATGACCGACACCGATGACACTATCCGCAATGGTTTCCTTGTAGGCGATTCTTCCTTCACCGAATTCAATATTGATCTTATAGTCTTCAAGCAGAATCTGTTTTATCACTTCAGTCTGAACCTGTCCCATAAGCTTTACATATATTTCCTGTGTCTGCTCTGAATAGTTGACAGAAATTTCTGGAAGCTGGTCTTCAACATCACGAAGAACGGAAAGCATTTTTGAAACATCGATTCCTTCTGGAATGACAACCGAATATATCAATGGACTTTCAAGAATTGTGGTCTTTTCTTCATGAACATTTCCATAGGTTTTTCCAGCATAGGAATTCTTGAGTCCTGTTACAGTACAGATATTCCCGGCTTCAACTTCCTTTACCTGCTGAAATTTTTCACCTGAATAGATTCTAATTTCATTTACTTTTTCATCATCAAGAAATTCCTTTACCTTTAATATTCCGCTGTTGATCTTTAAATGGGTCAATCTATTGTTCTGCCTGTCCTTTGAAATTTTATAGACTGTGCATCCAAACTCATCGGAGGTGGAATATTCAAGAGTAGGAAAATATTCTTCGAGCACATGCAGCAGTTCGTCAATGCCGATCATTTTAAGTGCTGAACCAAAAAGACATGGAAAAAGAATTCCTGATGAAATCAATTTTGCTATATCCTTTTCGTCTGGATTTTGTCCATCAAGGTATTTTTCCATTACGCCATCTTCAAGGGAAGCCACCTGTTCATTGAATAAATCTGAAAAAACAGCTTCCTTAGAAAAATCAGTGATGGCTGCTGACAGGGATTTTTGAAGTTTGGAAAGCAATTTAGATTTGTCTGTGTCCGGCATGTCCATCTTGTTTACAAAAATCAATGTTGGTATTTTATGCTGACGCAATAAAGACCATAAAGTTTTCGTATGACTTTGAATTCCGTCTGAAGCATTGATCAATAGAATTGCGGCATCAAGAACTGAAAGGGTTCTTTCCATCTCCGCGCTGAAATCAACATGCCCCGGTGTATCGATCAATGTAATTTTTTCATTCAGAAGGGCCTGCTTTGAAAATATCGTAATGCCACGTTCCCGTTCTATGGAGTTGTTGTCAAGAAATGTATTTTTTGATTCTATGCGTCCAAGATTCCGGATTGTTCCAGTTGTGTATAGAAGACTTTCTGATAATGTAGTTTTGCCTGCATCGACATGGGCTAGAATTCCAACAATGAGTTTTGCCATGGAACTATTATAATGGATTATAAGGGAATTGCAATTTTGTTTAATTCAGAATTTTTTGTTGCGAGTATCAGCCACTTACATTGTAGAAAAAAATTTCTTTTTATATAATTTGTTCAGTTTTATGGTTGGAGTAATTTTTGAAATCCTAATGAAACCGTAGAAGGGGAGTAACATGACGCAATTTGTAGTTGATGCTTTTACCGATCGCCTGTTCAGTGGAGTCTTGGCCTGACGATTCTCTCATGCTGAATATTGCAAAGGAAAACAATTTTTCTGAAACAGCGTTCACTAAAGAAAATCAGGATGGAACTTTTGATTTACGATGGTTCACTCCTTCCGGTGAAATTGATTTTTGTGGTCATGCTACATTGGCAACCGCATTTGTGATTTTCAACTATTTGAAAGTGGAAATAAATGAGATTGTGTTCCACACCAGATTCAAGGGAAATTTTACTGCAACAAAATCGGAAAAAGGTATTTCCATGGATTTTCCAAAATTCGCACTTAACCGAATTGAAGTGAACCAGGAAATGGAGAACGCCTTTGGAATACGTCCAGTCGAAGCATATAAAGACAGAGATGTTCTTTGTGTTTTTGACGATGAAAAATTAATCCACGAGATGAGGCCAGGAAGGGAAGATCTTTTAAAGATCGGCGGAATGTGTGTTGCCATAACTGCACAATGTTCAGGAAAGTACGATTGTGTCTCAAGAGTTTTTGCTCCCGACATCGATCTATATGAAGATCCGGTTACAGGTTCAACCCATTGCATGATTGCCCCCTACTGGTCGCAAAGGCTTGGGAAAAAGGAGATAGATGCTTTTCAGGATTCAGCAAGAGGTGGGGAACTGTTCTGCCGGGTAGAAAAAGACCGGGTGATCATATCTGGAAATGCAGTCCTGTTTTCAAGAAGTGAATTGGCAATACGGTAGAATGAGATCGCAAAAATCAAATCCTACCGCTAGGTTTTGTTGTATAGGTGAAATTTACTGTTCTGTAACAACCGTAAACACAACCAGGTCTTTTTTCCCATTGTTTACAGTGCTGTGGGAATGTCCTTTTGGGCAGTAATGGATCTGACCTGGGCCAAGAATTTCTTCTGAATCATCAAGCTTGATTACAGCCGTTCCTTCAAGGATGTAGACGATTTCACTGCTTGTGTCGTGGGTATGGTACCCGATTGAAGATCCTGGTGTAAGCCGCCCGTATAGAATCCTATTCATGCTGTCGGCATACATCTTTGCAATGACTTCTCCTTCGCCACCCTTGAAATTTGGAATCTTTTTTTCTTCCATGCTTGCAACATCAAAGAAATATGGAGCAGGAAGCTCAACTTTTTTTGCATTCTTCTTTGGAGCAGCCCATACACCAGTCCATGATGCCAGTAAAACCGAACAGATAAATACCAATGATTTTTTCATTTTTTCCTCCTAGGGATAATATAAACCATTAGAAGATATGGCGAAAGTAAAAATCAGAAATTTTGCGTTATTTTCAACATGCTGATGAATACATCCATTCTGAAGTTTATAACTAACGTTAGTTATAATAATAAAATGCAGGGTACACGGCTTTATCACTTCTATCTGTACCCTAAATTTCATAGAAACCATATGACCGTGTCTAAAATTTTAGACAATAATACAGAATTGTAACCTTTTTGGTTATAGAAAAAGGCCATAAAATCATAATAAAGATAAATGAATATGCAACTGGCATTCCTGTTCGGATTGTTCAACTGGCTCAGGAAATGGGGACAGTTTGATTGTTTTGAAAATAAACCCGGAACGTCTTATAAAAGAATATTATGTTATAGAACAATTAATTCTATTTGGACTATCAGCCCTGGATTTCACTTATCTATTCAGCTATTTATTTGGACCGATATTAGGGTTCCTTCTGTGCCGAAAGAGGATACTAAGACTATACATAATAATAGTTATAAGGTAGATTCTGTCTACTCATATAAATGTTCAACAAGAATAGTTAATACTCATCTACATTACACTATTTTTTCAAAAATAGCAGTGAATTTTAATGCTGAAGTTGGTTCAACTTAGTGGACACAAAAAAAGGGACTGCCTTTGAAACAAGACAATCCCTTTTACAGTATTTGCTTTAGGTTGGATTACTTGAAGAATCTGTCTAAGAATCCTTTGAGTGCTTTTCCGTGGCGTGCTTCGTCTCTTGCCATTTCGTGAACGGTATCGTGAATTGCATCAAGTCCATTTTTCTTTGCGCAAAGAGCAAGATCAAATTTACCCTGTGTAGCACCAAACTCACAATCAACACGCCAGGCAAGATTATCTTTTGTAGTGGCCTTCATGTGAGGTTCAAGATCTTCACCCAGAAGTTCTGCAAATTTAGCCGCATGTTCGGCTTCTTCAAAAGCTGCCTTTTCCCAGTAAAGACCAATTTCTGGATAACCTTCACGGTGGGCAATACGAGCCATGCAAAGATACATTCCAACTTCTGAACATTCACCCTTGAAGTTAGCCATCAACTGTTCAAAAATATATTTCTTGTCTTCAGCAGAAATATCAGGATTATTTTTTACAGTCTTAGCGTAAACGCCGTACTCGTGTTCAGCAGCAAGTTTCATTTCTCCCTGCATCTTTGTAAATTTTTCACCCTTAACATGACATACCGGACACTCTGCCGGTGCTTCAGGTCCTTCGTGCACATAACCACAAACTGGACATACCCATTTATCCATCTTCTTTTCCTCCGTAGATGATGTTGAAATAATTTTATTTTCTGCAACTGCCGCTGCATTAGAACCAATAATTTTTTCAAAATCTGCTGCTGGATGCTTACAGATTGGACAGATAAAGTCCTCCGGCAATTCTTCTCCAACATACTCATAACCACAGATTTTACAACGCCATATGGTTTTTCCATCTCCAGTTTTGCCGACCGCTTCTGGCTTTGGCTTGATATTGTTCATGTAATATTCGTAGGTAGCTGAAACATCATCGGCCAACACTTCCATATCTGTAATTTGACCTACAAACATTGTGTGGGAACCTAAATCTTCAGTCTTTTCAACCTTAACAGAAATGAAAGCATTTGTACCTTCTGTAATATAGTAGATGCCATTTTCACCACGCCTACATGCAGTAAAATCTGCAAATTTATCAACATCTTTACCGGACTGAAAACCAAAATGCTTGAACAGATCAAAACCGGCTTTTTGGCTGATTACGGAAACAGTAAAGGAACCGGTGTGCATAATCATATCGTGAGTATAATTTGCTTTGTTCACGCAGATGCTGATTTGATTTGGTGTAGAGGCAGCCTGAATAGCAGTGTTGATGACACAACCATTATCTTTCTCCCCTTCTCTGGCAGTAAGAATGAATAAACCATAACTAAGCTTATACATTGCCTTTTTATCCATAATCATCCTCCTATCTATTTTGCATGAATCTGTTTGTATTCCAATACTTTTTTTACATAAAGCCTATCTTCATGTGCGATGTGATAAAGAATCCAGTCATAAAGAAATCTGCAGAATTTTATGGCATCTGAAAAGTTCATGAAATTGAATCCTGTGGCGGTTTCAAGAACTTTTTTTGTAAATTCTTCATGCCGAAATTTGTGCTCAGAGAAATTTTCATAACCAACAAGATTCATAAGTTTTTCTTCACTGGAAAAATGTGTCGTAACATAACCCACACATTCCTTTAAAGTTCCGGTCAAAGCACTCTGCCACTCTTTATTGGTGTCGTTCCCATAATCGGAACGTTTTTCCATAACTTCTGTATATAGTTTGTTGCACAGTTCCACAAGGTGTTTATGCTGTTCATCAATAAGAGAAATCCCCAAGGCAAGTTTTTGATCCCATCTTATCAAATCTTTATCGTCGGTCAAATTTGTTACTGAAGAAATAGAAGCATTCATACAGATATTATAACACAGAACTTTCCATAATCTCATAAAATACTTCATCGAAAAGACTGAATGAAGTAACCAAAATCTCACTGAGGGAATTCACAATCAAAAAAAATTTAAGGTCCATGTCCGTAGAAAAATGCTGTTGAACTTTTTCCTTTATTTTTCAAAGTCGAATACAGCCATATCATCTGGAAGAAAAATCAAAAACTTTGTATTTTCTTCAATCCATGTTCCATCATCAGTCCACATCGGTGAAACCAATAAAACGTACAGCCACATTCCCTCATTGCCTTCGTATTCATCCTTGTTGAGGACTTCCATCACTGTAATCTGCATTCCACCTTCATGATTCAATGTTCTATAAACTACAGGAGCGGAAATATCTTTTACCGAACGCAAATCCACAACACCAAAAATTCTAAATGTGGACAGTCTTTCAATTTTAGAATGATCATAAAGAATGGTTCCGCGGGAATGTACAAATGTGCAGCTGAAAATACAAACTAAAAGTAAAGCAATTTTTCTGATCATGTATCCCTTAGTATATTGGTTCTTCTGTACAAAGGTCAATTGATTATTCAAAATGCTATTGCAATGTATTCATTAATGCATAAAAAATTTGATTTTTATAGTGACAAAATCACTGAAAAAAAATCATTCATCAACAACCATATAATTTTTTATTGTCTCGTAATCATCTACAGGACTACGCTTATCACGTAGATGCACATCAAAGACGAAATAATTACAGATCTTTGATTTTAAATTTTTTTGAGTCTTACTGCGGATTTTTCGGACATTGCAGTATTCAAATCCAGTTCCGCCGCAAGGATTAAAATACTTTTTCAAGTTGCAGCAGTCACGGCATAAAAAAAATTCCTGTTTCAAGAGTTTAACAAGCTCTTCGTTATAACCGTGGTGCTTTCCGCGGAAAGTTTTTGTCTCAAGATTGGTCAAACTACCGACAAAATCCCGGTACTTGAAACCGAACAGTTCATCATCATCGGCAAAGAAACTTTTGATCATTGCAGGCTGTCTTTTATATATTACTTCTTCGTATTTTTTCCAAGCCTTTATTGTATCTGGATTTACCGTCTGTCCAAAATCTTTCGCAAGAGGTGGAATTTCTTCTGATGGCAAAAGACAGGGATTTATTATGAGCGGCTCAAAAGGAAGTTTTCCAACTTTTTCATCTTCTCCGTCTTTTCCAAATTCATAAAGAAGAGCAAAAAGATAGAAACACCCCAGTGAAGTTGCCGCAACAAATTCCACATCCTCATTTGCAATGATTGATTTGAGTGTAAATACTGTCCGCTCCACATCTTCCAAATCCAAAGTCGGCAGAATGAAATTGTATTTGTCTCCCAGGGCTTCGACAACGGCCCTACCCATATTCGATTCCGCTGAACCTTTGTTGCCGTGAATGAAAAGTGCCATTTTGCCAGCTTCCATTTTTGGCGACATATACAGATTTCCCTTATTTTTTATATCCTCATAAATATTTTTGGATGTGTCTTCCCACTGGAATACGGACAGACCGAAAGTTTTTAGCTCATCAAGAGTGCCTGTTCCCCTCATGGCATTTTCAAAATAACTCCAGTAACTTTCAAAACTCTGGCCATCATAATAAGGAATTCGCCCTACTCTTAATGCCTGAGCAAGATTGAATTTCTGTCCTTCCCATGGAGAAGTTCCGTCCAGAAGAGAATAAGCCATATCTGATTCAACCTGTTCATCTAAATTGCAGCTTTGATTTTCCCAGCAGGCAGGAGCAATATGTTCCCCATCACCAAAAAGCATGAGATATTTTGGACGGGCAACATTTACTATTTCTGTCAAAACCGGAATCAGGTCTAAAGGCTCATAACTTCCTGAACCATTAATAAAACTGTCTGCATTCAGGTAATAATAAACCACGCCGCGAGCGGCAGCATGAACAAGGTATTTTCCAAGACAATCCATGGACTGATCTTTTGTTATTGAAAAGACTTTAAGCATGCCTTTTTCTTCTGCCAGAACAATACCAAGTTCCTTTCCGCAATCCAGACAATCTTTGGCAGCCTTTTCCCAAAGTTCTTTCCAATTTTTTTGTGAAAACAATTCCAGCCGCGGTTTTGCATCAACAGATTTGGAACCGGACTTTTTATTTTTCTCCGCTTCCTCATCTGTTTTTGCACCGCAGTTTTCACAGAAACTTATATTCTCTGGTACTTCTGCACCACAATTACTGCAATATGGCATCTGTATTTCTCTCTTTGGTGTGGCTTTTATTGATTCTTAAGTCTTTCTTGTGCCTGTTTTAACTGCTGCTGTTTTTCATAACCCAGATCACGATATTTTGAACCTTCTGCATCTATCCATTTTTTTCCGCAATCTACACTGCAGAAATCAAAGTCTTTAGCACTTCCCAAACGTGGTTTTAATGAACCTGAACAAATCAAATCAATTACTGACAATGCCTTTTTACAGAAAGCACAAGTTCCTTTGAAATTTGTGAAGTCTCCCAGGTTGAACAAATAAATGTTTTTATACAGCATTGAATCTTTTTTACCCAAAGCATCTGCATTGTAGTCAAGAAGTTTGTGATCAAAATCCCACCATGTTGCAGGATATACGTAGACCTGTCCATCTGAATCAGATAATTCATAAACACTTATACCTTCATCGTTTGCTATAACCGCCGCACCTCCAAGCTCAATTACTCTGCCTGTGTTTTTGTTTTTGCCATAAGAGAGCATTCATTGTAGTCACTATCTAACAGAGGATAACAGTCATCAGCATCACCGTGTGTAAAATGGTACCTGTCAGAATCAAACTTGCCACCGTCTGTAAAATTAAACCTATCGTATTCTTCAAGTGTTCGCTGGTCATCATTTTCACTTACCATGTAACGGGTAATATAATTTTCGTCAAAACTAAATTCAGTGTAATCCCAAAGAATCTGCACCTTCATCTGATACGGTTTGAATTCGTTGTAAATATCCTGAAGCCAGTCTTCTTCATAAGCATCACGAACAGCGTTTTTAATATATAAACCATCACCCATATACGCAGAACCTATTTCGCCGATTTCTTCAATTAATTCAAAGGCATCTCCGTAACGCTCCCAGTCATCATCTGGTGTATTAAAAAAATCAAACTTTTCTGTACAATATCTGTAGATTTTTTTAGTAATTTCTCCATCTGCTGATCCATCTTCTTTTGTAAACTGCATTCTCACATAACCGTAAGCTGTACTCATAATTTAACGTTTCCTCCAAAATAAATTCACTCACTTTTTCCGATGCCAATGTAATATAACCGGCACGTTTTAAAAGTGCAGAAATTGCCCAAAAAACAGAAATATAAGAACATCACTAAAAATTGCCATTTTTGAGATTCGAATACATTCCTATAAATCAAAATGGAAAACTTACAGTTCGAATGATTTCCCATGCATCTTATTTTTTTTTGCCATATCGTGTATAATTCTTTCTATGGAAAAAAGAAGATATCCAATCGGTCTTCAGGATTTTGCAAAAATTCGGGAAGGCAACTATATTTATGTTGATAAAACTCAATATGTTTATGATTTAGCAAGTGTTCCCCACCCATTTTTCTTGAGCCGTCCCCGCCGCTTTGGGAAAAGTCTTTTTATTTCCACTTTAAAATATTATTTTTCAGGGCGCAAAGACCTTTTTGAAGGACTTGCCATCAGTGAACTTGAAAAAGATTGGATAGAATATCCTGTTTTTGATATTACTTTTGCCAACGGGTATCTTTCCACAAATGAAAGTCTGAAAGATTATATGGATGCAATGCTGAAGCGTCTTGAAGCGACATACGACGTTACAGACATTTTTCCAAAATTTTCCGACCGCCTGCAGAATCTTATTTTAAAAGCCCACGAAGTTACAGGCCATAAAGTCGTTATTCTGATTGACGAATACGACAAGCCTATTCTAGACGCAATTTTCATTGAAGATGAAGAAAAGAACCGCTCAATGCTCCGGGATTTCTACAGCCCCTTAAAAGGAATGGATCAGTACATTCAGTTTATTTTCATCACAGGCATTACAAAAATCAGCCAGCTGAACATTTTCAGTGGATTAAACCAGCTGGATGATATTTCAATGAACAGAAACTATTCTTCTATCTGTGGAATTTCTGAAACTGAACTGGAAAAATATTTCCAGACAGACATTGAAACATTAGCTGCACAGAGAAAATTGACTTTTGAAAAAGCAAAAGAAAAACTCGCCAAGATGTATGACGGATATCATTTTTCTCTAGATTCAGATGGCGTCTATAATCCTTTCTGCTTGATTAAATGTTTCAACGAAAACTTTTTTGGTTCCTACTGGTTTGAAACTGGTGTTCCGTCATTCTTAGTAAAAACCTTGCAGCATCAGCCGCTTTTTTTAAGCAGATTAGTCGGTGGCTGTAAAGTAAAGGAAAATGACTTTAAAAATTACAGCCCTGAAACAAAAAATATGCTTCCTGTAATTTATCAAAGCGGATTTTTGACAATTAAAGATTATGATGATGACTCGGATCTTTATACGCTTGATTTTCCGAACAAAGAAATCGAAGACGGATTTCTGGAAGTGCTTGTAAGAAAATTCGTGCAGTTTCCGGAAGACAACCTTGGTCTTGCAGTCAGCAACATGGTTTATTGCCTCCGTGCCCACGACATTGATTCAGTAATGAAAATGGTAAAAACCGCAATTGCAGATCTGCCGACAATTCTAAAAAAAGACGCCTGCGAAAATTATTATGAATCCGTTACACATTTAATGTTCAGAGTAACCGGTCTTGATGTAACATCAGAACTTCAGACTTTCCTTGGACGAAGCGACATAATTGTCAGAACAGAAGACGCCGTTTTCATTTTTGAACTGAAAATGGATAAAGGTCGGCCACTTGAAGAAGTAATGGAAGAAGCCCTTTTCCAGATTGATGATAAGGGATATTCCGACCGTTATGCCGTAAGTGGAAAAAAGATGTTTAAAATCGGCGTTGTTTTCTCAAGCAGCGGAAAAGGCTTGCTTGAGTGGCGGATTAAATAGCAAATGATGTCATGCTGAATTCATTGTAAACAGTCAAACTTTTCTGTACATTATCTGTAGATTTTTTTTGCAATTTCTACGTCGGCTGCGCCGATTGAACATGGCACCGCAATCACTTTGATGACGGCATTTTACATCGCGGAAGATGGCATCCCTATTCAGTTGGCGTTACGTACAATACGGAAACCACATGTTGAGTCTGGACCATCCAGCATATCGTCATTCCATTGGTAGTAGGGAACTCCATAACCACGTGCATCAACACGGCAACCGTCGATTACAGAAAGCCATGAACCGCCACGAATCACACGGAACATACCCGAAGCAGCTCCAAAAGCCGGAACTTCCGCATCAATATCTCCATATCTATCCCAACACCATTCACCTATATTTCCGCTCATGTCATAAAGACCATAACCATTTGGTAATTTTGCCTTTACTTCTATTGTACCTGCATCAGATGGAGGAAATGCGATTCCAGAATCCGTAAGATACCAGGCCACAACCTGAGCCGTTTCATTCCCGGAATAATTATAGTTGGATCCTCCTCTGGCAAGCCATTCCCATTCCGCTTCTGTTGGAAGTCTGTATCCATTTGCCTCAAAGTTGCATGTTACACCATCCCAGGCATCATTTTTTTCATCAGGAATTGAACCACGCGCAAGAGAAGCCCAGTCCGTCACACCGTCTACCGAATAGCATGGAGTAAGATTTTCTGCGATGGATTTTTTATTGCAGAATGCGATTGCTTCATTCCAGATTACATTGTCCACCGGGTTGTTTAATACATCATCGCCAGAAAGCAGTCTGCCATTTTTTGAATACGCCTTTGCACCACTTGGATCATAGCCCATCACCTGTGTGAATTCCTTTCTTGTTACTTCATGATCGCATACAATAAGTGATGGAATTGTAATTTTCCTACCACCTGTAAATACTTTTGATTCAGGTACCCATTCTTCTTCACCTGTAATGGAAACGCCATCAACAAAAACATAGTCTACCGGAACAGCAGATGCATAATCTTTGAACACTGCTTTGAATGTAAGGTTTTCAGACCCAAAGGTGTAATCTGAAACATGATCCCCAGATTTCCATTCCTTGAAAATTTTTTCCAATGGATTTTTGTATTTCGGTTTTTCAAGATTGAAACCAGCCCCATACAGACCGCTTCTAACTGCACTCGTTGATCCATCACTAAAGACGCCATCCATTCCAAGTTCAAATATATATGTAATAAAATTGCGGTCATAGAATATGTATATTGATTCTTCGCTCTGCGTAAAAGAACACTTTGAAAATCCTGAATAGGAATTCTTGAGGGAATCAATGGCAGAATCCTTTTCCAAGATTCTATCCTGTTCTTTTTCAAATAATACATATCCATCACCGTCAACCTTCTGCTGCAGATGGTATATGTTATATGTTCCGCCTTTATTTACCCTTTCATAATTTTCTCCAGGAACTGCGACGACTTTTACTCCAGGGCTTTTGTTTCCTATAAAATCTACAGCCTGAACTAAAAAACTGTATTCTGTTCCGGCAACAAGACCTGCAACCGTCACACCGTTTGACCTGTCAACCTTTGAAGATTTTGCTACAAGCATTGTGTTTTCTTCCAGCGCAGAAGCCAAACGGGTCTGCGGAACCACACTCCAGCTTATGGAATATCCATAAAGATCATTGTCTGCATCAGTTCCATCCATCCAACTAAGCTGAACTCCATTGCCCATTGGTGTTGAAACAAGATTTGTCACATCCCCAGGAGCGGTTGAGTCTGCCGTATCAAGAAGCAAGACAAGTTCTTCTTTGGTAAGTTTTCCAGTTACATATCCTTTAACTTCATTGTAAAGAACTTCGTTTTCTTTTTTTGTAAGGATTCCAACAATAAAATCCCTGTCGATTTTTGATTCAAGCAGTGTGTCGAATATGGCAGCTTTTTCATCATCACTCAACAATTCAACAGCCTTGCCCTCACCTCTTTTCTTGGCAAGAATTTCTTCAAAGGCTTTTGTCTTTATGCCGTCCGTAACCATTTTGTCCAGAAGATCCGCTTTCTGTGAATCAGAAAATTTTTCAAGAAGCGCATCAGCATTCTTTCCTTTAAGGACTGAATCAAAAACATAATTCTTACTGTCTTCATTGAGCATGGAAACCAACTGCTGTTGTGTAGGAGTTCCGTCTGTAATTCCTGTTGAACCGGAAAGTGATGATGAAGTGGGTATATTGGCAGTCGCCGTTTCTGTTTCAAGGGAACATCCTATGAAAGCAAAAATTGACGCAAAAAATGCAACCTTAAGAATTTTAATACAACACTTCATTGAATTCCCCCAATTGTAAAAAAGAAGTTATATTTTAATTCAATAGAAGGTAAAAAAATAGAGTAAAAACACTCAAGAATTTTTCGCCTTAATAAATTATAATGGAATCCTATGAAGATTGTTTTGCTTGACGACCATCCCATGATGCTTAAAAGCATTACCCAGACTGTTGGCAGCATTCCTGATTTTGAACTTTTGGGAGCCTTTGATTCCGCCGAAAAACTACGTTCATACGTTGAACACTTTCATAGGGAAGAAGAAAAACTTCTTGCACTGGTGGATCTTCAGATTGGTGCAAACTACTCTTTTAATCTGATAAATGAACTGAGCAAAAAAGGAATCATATGCGCAGTATATTCAATGTATTCGCAGGTTCCTTTTGTGGTTAAAGCATTTCAGAATGGAGCAAAAGGCTATATCTTTAAAAACTATTCAGAAGAAAACTTCATCGATGCATTGAAAATTCTTGCAACCGGTGAACCATTCATTCCTCCAGAAATCACAGCGGCCTTCGCGCGTACATCAAGCATTTTTGCAAGCCTTACAAAAAAAGAGCAGCAGGTTGCCGAACTTATCATGCGGAATTTTTCCAACAAAGAAATTTCAGAAGAACTGAATATTGGAAAACGAACTACAGAAAATTATCTTGCCCGCCTGTATGACAAAACTGGATGTTCCTCACGAATTGAACTTGAAAGATATTTTCAAGGAAGAAATGGCACGGCGAAAACCAATGCAGAAGGAATTTAGATGCATAGAATTTTCAAGAATCCTCTTTTTCTTCTTCCGCTTATTTATATTTCCATCGCATTATGTGGATGCCCTGGTCAGACAAAAGACGAAATCAGCATAGAGGCAATCTATCTTGATTTTTTGCAGACATCAGATTTTGAACATCTGGAAACCGACATTCAGGAATTCAAAAAAAGCAGAAGTTTTCTTGTGTATAAACTTCAGTTTCCCAATGTTTATGATGCAATAGAAAATCTTGAAAACTATGCCTGCAAAAAAGATTTTGAAAATGTCTACAAAAATTTTTCCATAGTCTTTGATCAACTGAATCAAATAAATTCTCAAAGTGCAAACATTGCCTTTCTCTTTCTTTTCCTGATTTCCATAAGTATGCTTCTCCTGATTTTTACAGCCGCCTTATGGCAAACAAAGCAACGGGAAAAGATGCAGATTATGAATGCCATGGCAGAGACAGAAAAAGAACGAAGCCGAATTTCAAGGGAACTTCACGATACAATCATTCAGAACCTGCGGGCGTTGGAATGGACCTGCGAAAAGAATGACTCTTTTAAAGAAATAGCTGCAGAACTTTCAAAAATCCAGAATTCCATCCGTTCAATCTGTTCCGATCTTAATCCCCCTGGAATCATCTTTGAAGATTTCGATACCGTAATCATCGGACTATGCAGTGAATTTGAAAAACACAGCGGCATTCCATGTCAATGCAACCTTCAGGACAGAGGAATTTTCAATTTTCTTGATCTAAAAAAACGCCTGAATCTTTACCGCATTCTTCAAGAAGTACTGAACAATTCACATCTTCATTCCGAGTGTACAAAATGCAGTCTTCTTGCAAGAAAAACTTCCGACTGTGGATTTATTCTTTACATAAACGACAACGGAAAAGGATTTGACACAAGCAAAATAAAGTTCGACAGAAATTCCCACTTTGGACTTTCTGGGATCAAACAGCGCGCCATGCTCATCAACGCAAAAATGGAAATCACAAGCAGTCAAGATGACGGAACACAAGTCAAACTGGAGATGTAAAAATGAAAGATTTAAAATTAACTTTGACCAGACAGATAGTTATTGGATTTCTTTTTTCACTTTTAGAATTTGGAACAGTTGCACTCAACGCAAAGATTTTAAGATTACCCTTGTATCTTGACTGCATCTGGACCTGTGCCGCCAGTTTTTTTAGTCCAGTGAGCGGAATTATATGTGCCCTATTCTATCATTTTCCAGTCATCCTATTTTTACACCACAGTCTGCCTTCTTTAGTTTTTTCCATATGTTCTTTGACCGTTGTTTTAATTATCCGCATCTTTGTCCGCTGCAATAAAAAACTGCCTTTCATACTTTCATTCATTCTTTTAATTTTCATCATGGCCCTTGTCATAAGCGTCGAAGGCGGAATCATATACAACATAAACTACGAACATTTTGCATACACGGAGGAAAGCCCGATAAATATTTTTGTCTACTCCATCTTTATCCGAGGCATTTCATTTCTTTTCAGTGGAATCCTAGGTCGCATTCCAATCAACTTTTTGGATAAAGCAATTGCATGTATTTTGGGCTGGCTGATTTTTAGAAAAATGGATTCATCTATATAATCTACTATGATCTACTCATTTCCAGATGCGATCCATGTATCATCATCGCCATGGTAGTAGATCAGTTCCGGGATGTTCTTTCCACATGAAGAACATCTGTCATCATCAAGACCAACCTGGCTGTAGCAGAAGGGACAGAATACAACATCATCCCTTCCGGCCAGAACTGCGAAAGTTTTGCTTCCTGTAATTTTAAAATTATAACCTTCCCTTGTATCAACAACTTCCATAACAAATACTCCTGTGCTGACAGGCAACCTCCTTCCTATCAGAAACATCTAGATACCATTATAACACGCATTATTTGAAATTTAAAATATAGTAAATGTTTTATATAGCTTCAGTTTATATCACCCAATTGAAAAACAATATTTTTCACACTTCAAAATTTTTGATAGATTTCAGTCATTCAATAAATGTACGTTAAAAAAATCTTGAAGGAGCTGAATATGAGTAGAATTAAATTTGATGTTGTGGGAAGTTTTCTTAGACCGCAGGCTTTAAAGACTGCACGTGCAGAATATGACGCAGGAAAAATTTCAAAAGAAGAATTTGATAAAGTTAAGAATGCCGCTGTAATTGATCTTGTTGAAAAACAGAAAGCCGCAGGCTTAAAATACATTACCGATGGTGAGTTCAACCGCCGTTTCTGGCATCTTGATTTTTTCTGGGGCTTTGATGGAATTGAACATAAGAAAGATGGAGGTGGAGTTCAGTTTGCAGGTGAAGTTGCTGATCTTGAAGCCACATACCTTGTTGGAAAGCTTAAGGCAAAGGCACATCCTTTTGTAGAGGATTATAAATTTGTAAAGTCATTGGAAAGCGATGGTGTTCAAGCAAAGCAGACCATTCCTTCGCCAGCACAACTTTTTCAGCAGCTTAATGTTCCATCAAATTTTGAATCTACAAGAAAATTCTATCCAACAAACGATGAACTGATAGAAGATATTGGGAAAGCCTACCAGGAAGTCCTAAAGCAGTTTTACGATGCAGGATGTCGTGTAATTCAATTTGATGACTGTACATGGGGAGCCATTGTTGGAGATGCCGCCGCTCATCGCTACAAATCCCTTGGCCTTGAACTTAAGGAAGTCAAGGAACAGCTTTTAAAGGTGAACAACCTGGCCTTGGAAAATAAACCTGCCGACCTTATTGTCAACACCCATATCTGCCGTGGCAACTACCATTCAACATATTTTACAAGCGGCCCATATGACGGCGTTGCAGGCTATGTCTTTGCAAAGGAAAATGTAGACAGTCTTTATCTTGAATATGACGACGAGCGCTCAGGAAGTTTTGCTCCTCTTGCCCATGTTTCGGAAGACAAGAAGGTCGTGCTTGGTCTGATCACTTCAAAATCTCCGGAACTTGAAGACAAGGCCACCGTAATTGCCCGTATCAAGGAAGCTTCAAAATATATTCCCCTTGAACGTCTTTCATTAAGTCCACAGTGCGGCTTTGCTTCATGCGAAGTAGGAAACAAACTTACGGAAGAAGAACAGTGGGCAAAGATCCGCCTGGTCAAGGAAATTGCAGAAGAAATATTCTAGCTGGCTTTAAAAATTCATGGAGACACCTACTCGAAAATTTTTTTCATTTTATGAACAACTTCGTTGGTGTCGCCTTCCTTGACTACATAGTCGTATTTTCCAGGAACTGTTCCAAAGGTTATGATTCTTTCAGGTTTTATTCTTCGCTTCAGAAGTTCAATCATATTTTCTTTGGATGCATATTTATTGAAAATCTTTATGTAGCTGTATCCAGGAAAATCCTTTGACGGATAAGTGAGAACTTTAAAAGTTTCATCAATATTATTCTGCTGCAATATGCTGTATATCCTTCCAATTCTATCAGAAGGATAAAGAAGCATGAAATAAACCACATTTTCCCCAGCTGGTAAAGATCTGTTGATGTAGTTTCTATAAGGCGATTTTCTCAAGTCACCTATAACTTTCTTCTGCACGGAATCAAAATCAAGTCTTTGACTTCGGTTGTGATAGATGAGCAGAGTATCATCAACAACAACATTTGCAAAATACAGAATATTATTTTCTTCAAGAAGACATGCGATTCTAAAGGCATCTTTCTTATCGATTTCAATCTTTTCAAGATATCTTTTCTGCCGGGTATCGTATAAGACTCCGCCGTTCATGGCAATTACGGGAAGATTCAGTTTTATGTCAGCCATAGGTTTAATTATACTTGCAGGAGGCCTCATGGTAGACAGAGTAAAGTTCAGCCCTTCCTCAATCATTCTGTTCAATTCAACCTTGCAGTAATCGTTGATATGGTACTCTGAATCCAAAAGTGTATCATCAAGACCAGAGATGAAAAGAATTTCCTTATGCTGAGTTCGCGGAAGATGAAAAAGATTTACAGCCACGCCTATGAAAATTCCCACCATGGTATCGATCACACGATTCAGGGTAAAAACAAATGGATTGCTGTCCCCGCCATGAATAACAACAATGCTCAAAAATACAACGCATGAAAAATACGAGGCATTTTTTTTCTTCAATACAACTGTAAGATACAGAACAAAAACTACTCCTATAGAAGTGATAAATCCTTTGACAAGATAGAGGGGCAGATCGTTGAAATCCCATTTTGCATTCCGCATGAGCATGAACATAAGCAGAACAACCAGACCAAAACCTGCTCCGATGAAAGTTCCGACAATTCGTTGAAATGCATTTTTCTTAGTGGTCGAAATATAGGACTGAATGCACCACAGCACCGAAAGCTGACTGTAGAAGACAATGCCGTTTTCCCCACGGAAATAATTCAAAAGATAGCAGAGGAAAACAGCCACGGCAGATTTAATTATTCGTCCGCCGATTTTTGGAAAACACTTCATCTTCTATTCAATTTCAATCAGCTTAAATACATTGGTGCTGGCATAAGTAAGCGGTTCGTTGTGAATGAAGAACACTCGGGATTTTACCGGCGCATACAGAGTCTCAAGAATTTCACCATCGTAGGAATCTACAATGTGGGCTAAAGGTGTTCCTTCTTCCACAGCATCGCCTGCCTTTACAAGGGATTCAAAAATTCCGGATTTTGCAGTCTGAACGCTGATCATTTCCTTATCGACGATCACTTGGCTGTCCTTCTTTTTTGAATCATGATATTTTACAAATCCAAGACCGTTGCAGAACTTTAAAACCGAAAGAACGATCTGTCCTGCACTCTGGGCATCGATCCTTGATGTGGTTGAAGAATAAAGACTGTATGCCTTTGTGTCCCATACCTGCCAGTTGTAGTTCAAGGTAGCCGTATCGTATGGGCGCACTACCCTTTTTACAACATACGGAAGTCCAAAAAGTTTTGCAGTCTCCACATCGGAATAGCCTTCATCCATAAAACGCACGTGGGGAATAAAATCTCCCGGCATATAGAATGAAGTGAACTGAATTCCATATTCATAATCCTTGATGGCCTTAAACACACCGTCTGCAATTCTCTGGGTTGTTTCGCCAAGATTGTAGCCCGGGAACATGCGGTTGATGTCTGTATTATCAATAGACCAGAAACGCTTCTGAATGTTCATGGAATATGGATTGCAGGAAGGAATTATGAGGATTTTGTGTCCCGGAAGAATTCTTCCTTCCTCTTCAAGCTGCTTGAATTTCTTTACAAGATTTGAACAGCAGTAAAGCTGCTGAACTTCATTTCCACGCATTGTTCCAACAATACAAAGGGATTCTTTTCCTTCTCCAAATTCGTAACCTGTTACACGGAAGTTGTCTCTGTAAAGGCCTTTAAGTTCATATAAAATTTTCTTTTTCATTTTCAGTTCCTGCGGTATTTTACAGCGTCAGCTGAGGCTCTCGAAACCATCGCTGTAATCTTTTTTTGTGGTGGTTTCGACAGATGGTTCCTGAGCCTGTCGAAGGACTCAACCACCGGTTAATTCAACACCTCTTCACGCAAAAGTCGTCCAATTAATGAACCTTCATCTACAATAGGATAGTCGCGGATTGTAAAAAGAATACCGTTCACTGGGCTGTAGATGTCATCAAGAACTTTTCCTGCAAGAGGATCGATTATCTGACCAATCAGATCTCCCTTCTTAAGTTTCTGCCAGTGCTTTACGGTCGGTACAAAAAGACCTCCTGTGGAAGCATTTAAAAAGCAGACATCATCTGGATTTTTTGAAATGATTGGTTTACGAACTTCCGTAGTCTTTCCGTTCCAGATTCCCATTTCTTTCATCAGATTTAAAATTCCGTCTACAAGCTGATCGCCGTAGGATTTTGTGATTCTCATGCCAACGCCCATTTCAACAACAAGGCATGGAGTCCCTGTGCTGTTCAAACTGTAGGCAAAGGTTGCTTCAAGAACTGTACTTGCTCCGTGAACCCAGATAAAATCTACATTGGATTTTTCCGCCAGTGGAACAAGCTCCTTTTCATTCAGCTCGTTAATGCGGATTTGAGGAATTTCAGTTAGATAAATATTGCTTGCATGAATATCCATTACCAGATCCGAACCTGAAACATCCTTTATGATTTCTGCGGCAAGATATTCAGTCATGTTGCCATCTTCATTTCCAGGAAACAGACGATTCATATCAAGGTCAAAGGCTGGAATTCCGCGCTCAATGGAATCGATTCCCAAGGGATTCATTGCAGGATAAATATCGACGATTCCCTTTAGGCTTTCAAAATCTTCGTTTATTCTGCGCTGAAGTTCATAGCATACATACTGGCCTTCAAGTTCATCGCCGTGTATACCGGTAACAATGCTGATCCGCTTCATTCCTTCAGTAACTTTTGAAGGAACGATTCTGTTCTTTTTAATCTGCAGAATTTCATCTACAGGAAGAATTACTTTTGCAATGGTGCTTATCATACAAATCCCTTTTTCAAATAGTTTGAACCCTGTCCCCGATCAGTAACGCTAAGGAATGTTTCCAGTTTCTGCTCTCCGCCACCGTGCATTACACCACGATTTATCTGGCACTCGCTGGCATCACGACCCACACCGATTTTAATGTAGCTTTCAAGATTGTCAGTATTGTTACATGGATCAACGCCGTACCATTTTCCATTGCAGGCAACTTCTACCCAAGCGTGGGTGGCACCTTCTCCAGTTAAAAATCCAGTTACATAGCGGGCCGAACATCCAGCCAGATGTAAAAGCGAAATCATGATATGGGCAAAATCCTGACAGACTCCCTTTCCCTTTTCAAAAGCTTCTTCCGCCGTCGTCTGAACATCAGTAATATTTTTTTCGTAAACAAAATCTGAGTGCAGCTTTTCCATTATGACCTTTGCTTTTTCAAGTTCCGATTCTATTGCCGCAAGATTCAAATCAGACTCTAGCTTTTTGTAATATTCGCAGATTTTTTCACCAGCCCCATTTACTTTTGTTCCGTGGCGGAAAATCATCAGTTCATTTTCTTCCACAACTTCTTCGTAATCAGTCAAACCGCAGACAGCATCACCTGTAATGTGGAACCTGAACATTTTATGAGGCAGCGGATTGCAACCCCAGACATATTTATTTCCGTGACAGTCAGTTCCGTATTCAGGTTTTGATTCAGGAATCATTTTGATTTCTACATTCTGAATTTTCTGCCTTGCACTGTCCTGAGGAATTGCCTTGATTGTGTAATAGCATCTTTGGACATCAGTTTCATAGCTGATTACAAAGGAGTAATCGAATTTTAAGTTTTTCATTTTGTCTCCATTCTAGCAGAACACCGATTCCACAGCCTGAACTACACCATAGAAATCAACATCCGAGCTGTTGACCATTTCCTTAATTTTAATAAGGTTGTCCACGTCATAATTCAGGCCGCTGCGTTCAACACGAGGAATCATTCTGCTTACTTCACGGATAAGTTCCTTTCCGCCGGCACCAAGACGGGCATACAGATCGATTCGCTCAATTCGCTTACCGGCCTTGATGATGTTTCTGACTCTTTCATCATCAATCAGATCATCTGCAACACCCCAGAAAGCAAGAAGATAATCCAGAACTTTTTGAAGCTCAATCAATGGAGAGTCGCTGATTTTTGCCTTCTGCATTTCATAGATCGCCAGCTGAATGTATGAAAGGGTTTCAGAGCCAATGCTTTCCCTCAAAACAATTGCGTTGTCGTAGGCACGGGTCAGGTTGCTGATGATTGAATCTGGATTCGATTCGTCAAAAGGATAGTTTTTATTGAAAACATCCATTGAGCCGTAAACGTCAGGAATATCAATCATCTTGCAGAATTCCCCGTAAGTTTCCGGGATTCCGTCGATCATGGAGTCAAAGCTGCGGCCAAACATTTTGATTGTCGTGTTCACCCGCTCTGTATATCTTCCCAACCAATATAATCTGTCTGCCTGTTCTACTGAGATAATACCCATGTGTCTTTAAAACCTCCGCCCTGTGAAGAATTAACAATAAATGAATCCGGGTTCCGTGAAAAACTTGAAAGTCCACTTTTCCAGACCAGCGGTTCATCCGCCATAAGCACGAATGCTCTTAAATCTGCTTTACGAGGAACTGCTTCCCCATTTTCCATAATGTCCAGATCCTGGAAATCAATACTTCCTGAGCAATGAATCTTCTTGGTTCTGCCTTCAAAAGATTGATGAAATTATCCTTCTGTTCTTTAGACATTTTATTTCCGAATACAACACCGTAACCGCCGGCTTCTGCAACATCCTTTAAAACAAGAGAATCAAATTTATCAAGAACGTACTTCATATCCTCTTCATAGAATGGAAGATAAGTTGGCGCGTTGTTCAGAATCGGTTCTTCGCCAAGATAGTATTTGACCATTTTTGGAACAAAGTAGTAGATTCCCTTATCGTCGGCCACACCGTTTCCAGGAGCATTTAAAAGCGCCACGTTGCCTTTTCTAAAGACATCATAGATGTGGGGAATTCCAATCAGACTTTCAGGATTGAAATTCATCGGATCAAGATATTCGTCAGAAATACGGCGGTAGACAGCCCCTACCCTTTCGTGCTTTCCGCTGGCTGTAATGAAATAAAGCTTGTCGTCTTCAACAATCAGTTCCGAACCATTTACAAGATGTGCACCTGTCTGTTCAGCAAGGTAAGAATGCTCAAAGTATGCGGCATTGAATCTTCCCGGTGTAAGGATGACAGTGTGGCCGCCTGCATTTACGTTGTCCATTGTTCGGCGCAGAAGAGAAGCATAATTTCTGTTGTCTTCAAGTCTTGCATCGTGGAAAGTTTTTGGGCTGGAACGACGGCACAAATCTCTTGCAATCATAGGATAAGAAGCTCCTGAAGGAACACGAAGATTGTCTTCAAGAATGTACCACTGATTATCTTTTCCCTTAACAAGATCGATACCAGAAATATGAGAAAAAATTCCCTTGGGCGGAACAACGCCTTCGCATTCCACCATGTATCCACTTGAAGCAAAAATAAAATCTTCTGGAACAACTTTATCCTTTACGATTCTTTTTTCGCCATAAATATCTTTTAAAAACAGATTGAGGGCCACGACTCGCTGCTTCAGTCCTTTTTCAAGATAATCAAATTCAGACTTTTCAATCACACGTGGAATCGCATCAAAAGGAAAAAGCTGTTCCTTAAAAACATTATTCTTGTAAATACCGAACTTGACACCGTATCTTGCAAGAAGCTCGTTGACCGTGTCTGTGTGATTCAGCAAATCCATAGTTTCCATAGGCACCTCCAAAAAACAAAAAGGCGCTCCGACTCATAGTTGAATCAGAACGCCTTTGTTCAAAAAAATAAGGCTCTGCCATCTACGACAGAGCCCCTTTGCTTTAAATCATATATCTTGAGTATATAATATAGTAAAATTAAAATCAAGATTAACGCAAATAATTGTACCTACGATCTTTGCTATGCCATTCAAGGAATCAGCACTCTACGGAACTTTGACAGCGACATAAAAAAGCGGAAGTTTCCCACTCCTTGGGTCCACTTCCAAACCCCGAAACCCGCCTGTAACCTTTCAGCCGCAGGCATCAAAACAGCACCAGGCTGTAATATCCAAACTTAGTAATTCTTGCAGTTTAGGCAAGCTTCATTGAGCCAGGAAATCTGAAGCGTTTCCCCACCTTTCAATTTTTGAATATCTTCATCATGGCGTTCTGCAACAAAATCTGCAAAGGCCATGAGCGAAGAAAAATTACACTCCACCTGAACCCATTCGCCGTCAATGGTCAAAATATGACGGTTTATTCCGCCAAAGGCTCCGTCAAAATAAATCTTATATGAATGATTTTTATAATCCCGCTGCCCCACAAGCACAATGGCAGGATCGCACTTTGCAATCCGCTCAACATCAGAGCCGCCAAGCTGGTCAAGATTTGAAACGGCATATTCTTTTACCAGAACCGCTCTATCAACAGAAAAAAGCTGCCAGTCTTCAAAACAAAAAGCTGGAGCATAATCATCGTTGCTCTCAAACACCCGCGCCATTGCCTTAATGTATCCCTGAACGTCCATCAGCACCTCCAGCCATCAAATTTCTGACAGCCAAAGTAATATAAAAAGAAAATTTTGAAAGTTCAAAAAAACAGTCCTATTCTTGACCTAATTCCGTCAAAAATCTTTGCACATAGTTCCCTATTTATTTTTTCATCAGTAAGCAAAGACTCTTCTACAGAAGAACTTGCCTTTTTGAAAGTTTTGAAAATTTTTTCAAAAACTGAACCAGATACTCCACAATTTTCGCAAACAATATCAAAGTCAGACCTTGAAACTTTTCCTAATTCAAAATGATTGCCTATTTTCATAGAAAGCTTATCTGCCAAACCTGAATATACACAAGTTGAAACAGCGTCATACATTGGTGCTAATTGAACCAATCCATTTTTATAAAGAACAGAATAATTTTTGCCATGACTGTCGCAGTTTCCAACAAGAAAATTAAATGCAACCATATTAAAAAAAGCGCGCTGATCTATAATTGGTCTGGAAAATCTTTTCTTTATTAAATTTTGAATTGTAGTGATACCTGGGCCACCATCACTTTCATATTTCTGCTCACTCATTAGTCCAAGTGCCTGACAAAAATCTTCCTGATGAAGTCTTTTTATACTTGTCCCCTCAATCAATCTGTCATATCTTTGAATAATAAAGACTTTTTTTCCACTAAATTCAATTAAATCTACATTTGGAACATCAATACCAAATCCAGAAGCAATCTTCATACATATGTACTCATTGTCCGCAAGGGTCTCCAGAGAACCGTTTCTTGTTGGTTTTAAAATATGAGTGGAAGGAGCACCGTTCAACGGAAGATACCATTTCCCGTTAATCTTAGCCAAAGATAATTTTTCCTGTGCACCTGCCAAAGAAAGGCGCAATTTTTCATCCGCTTTTATTAATGGACGCTCCGGCATCTTTCTAATGTATTCTGCAATTCTATCGTCTGATAATTCTTCATAGTTCTCGGAATTAAATTCATAAATTCTTTTATCAAGTTCCGGATTTTCTTCATTTGTTATTGTAATAAGCCCTGCACATTCTCCGCCTAAAGCTTCCAGTAGTTTTAACGTACTTGTTTCAGAAATGTGAAGATAATCAGCAATACGTTTTCTACTGTCTTCCTCTGGTAAAAGCCCTGCAAAAAAAGGCATACATTCCTTTTGAGAAAATTCTTCGTTTCGAAGTGGCAACGAAAGAGATAGAGCTACAGCATCTTTTGAAGCAACATATTCTGCTGAATATTGAAAAACCACTCCACGATTATCAGTAGAGAATAATGATCCAACTTTTTTTGAACCAAAGTAAACTGTAATAATCAACTTACTTCTCCCATAAAAAGTCACTCACTAATCTTCAGATTTGTGAGTGACTTTTTAGCGTGCTTCTGCACCAAAGCGAAGAAGCACAGCCAATAAGAAAGTTTGCAACGCAAACTTTGCAAAGATAAAAAATCGCACTATTTCTGCGAGTTTTTATCTTACTTCTCCTGAATCATTTTCGCGCCTAACTGCATAAAGATTAATACCCAGAACTTCAAGAACATTAAGCACCTTATCAATCTGCAATGTGGATTTGCCATTTTCCAATTCAGAAAAAAATCTTTTCCCAACATTACACATTTCCGCAGTTTGAGCCTGAGTCAATCCTAATTCCAGCCTTCTATTCTTTATGGCAGCAGAAATTGAACTTACGTTTTCTATACGCATACATCCATCATAACATTCCCGAACGGGAAAATCTAGGGTAAAAACCTGAAAATTAGCATAATTTTTCCCGAACGGGAACGAGTGTTATTTTTCCAACACACCTTCAAAATTTGCCGACAAATACTCCTGTATATCAGTCATAATCTTAAAGGCCCTTTCTTCTCCATAAAATTCAATCAGCCGATTTTCAATAATCGAAGCCTGGCACTTAAAAGAATTTGGGGCCCAGTCTTCCGTGGCTCCGGTGCTTCGCACTTGCTGCGCAACCACTCCACCCCCTTGTCCGTTTTTTTCACTGTGACTATTTATTTTAACTTAGAACGGACAACACGGAACCCATAAAATTCATATTTTGAGTAAGGATAATCTCCTCCGTCAGATTCAATTCCTTTAGCCACATACCAGTGATCCTCTCGGTACCCTGCAAATCTTTCATCAGGAATCTCTACATAGGAATTCCCTTTGGCACGAATTCTAAACTGGGTG
>JAGHUJ010000210.1 GCA_018064905.1 Candidatus Treponema equifaecale | reverse complement strand
CCTGAAAACCTGCAAAACATATACAGATAATTAATAGATTATTTTAAATTTATCTGTACGCAGGCTCAAATCCGCAATTTTTTCAAGAAAAATTCACATTTTTTAACTTGCACCGCTGAATACTTTTTTGCAATTGAAGCATTTCCGCAAAACATGCTTAAATATAGAAAACTTTGGAGAACTTTATGACGAAGAAGAACGGATGTCTGGTTTGCGGCAAAGAACTTGTGTTTTTTGACTTGCCTAAAATGCTTGAATGTGCCGAATGTGGAAAAAAATTTTCAACAAATGCATCCTGCCAGGAAGGACACTTTATTTGCAATGAATGTCACGCAAAAAAAGCCATTTCTGAATCCGTTCAAATTGCCAGAGAAACCGATTCAAAAAATCCGATTGAAATCATCAAAGAAATGATGAAAAATCCGTTTGTTCACATGCATGGAAACGAACATCATGTTGTGGTGGGACTTTCTTTGATGGCGGCATTCAAAAATGCTGGTGGAGAAATCGATTTTGAGAAATCTGTGGCTGAAATGCAGAATCGTGGTTCAAAATATCCCGGCGGCTCCTGCGGTTTTTGGGGTGCTTGTGGAGCTGCGGTAAGTTCTGGAATGTTTATGAGCATTTTGACTGGTTCAACACCCCTTTCTGAAAAACCTTGGAGCCTTTCAAATGAAATCACGGCCCGTGGACTTTTGGAAATTTCAAAAATCGGCGGCCCACGCTGCTGCAAAAGAAATTCATTCACGGCAATTAAAAATGCGGTTTTGTTTTGTGAAGAAAAATTCGGTGTAAAAATGGAGCTTCCATCTGAAATTCGTTGTGAATTTTCAGAATTCAATGCCCAGTGCCGCAAAGAAAAATGTCCTTATTTCTGTACTGAAATGGCTTAAATTGCAGGCAGGGATTTGTTCCCATTCTTGCTCAAGTCTTTGCTCAACTTTATAATACTGTGCATGGATTCAATTATCTTGCTTGGAATTAAACATTGTGGAAAATCTACTCAGGGAAAGCTGCTTTCAAAGCATTTTGGATGTCCTTTTTTTGACACTGATGATGAGGTTACAGCTCTTACCGGAAAATCTCCACGGGAAATCTACACTGAGCAGGGTAAGGATGCTTTTCTTGAAGCTGAAAAAAATGCCTGCCAGGCGCTTGCTGAAAAAATCGGTGCAGAAAAATGCATTATTGCTACTGGTGGAGGAATCTGCAACAATCAGCCGGCTCTGGATGCGCTTCATAAAATCGGAAAATTTATTTTTTTGAATTCTGATGAAGAAACTGCCTGCAACCGAATCATCCGCGAAATTCAGTACGAAGCTGACGGTTCAATGAAAAATCTGCCTGCATACATTGCCAAGGAAAATCCTTCAGACATTACAGATGTTCGTAAAATTTTCCACAACTTCTACATTGAACGCCAGAAAATCTACAAATCTCTCAGCGATATTGAAATCAAACTGGAACACAGCGCCTCAAAGCAGGAAAATCTTCAGAAAATTTTGGAAACTCTTTAAAAATGAAGAAAATTTTTGTAATTTTTGCCACTTTTTTCTCGCTGAACATTCTGCCAATTTTTGCAAACACTCAGACAATTGGTGCGGGTCTTTCTGTGCCTGTGCAATACCTGCAGTTTTCAGAACAATCCGGATTTGGAACCAACTATGATCTGGATGTTCAGTACAGATTTTTTGAAGAAACTGGTCCTGCCTATTATTTTGATCTGGCTTTGGGAATTGGTGCAAACGATTTGTTCAAGGATTATGAAAAAGAAATGGTCACATTCTTCCATTTTGGTATGTTTATCGGTTATGGCTATGATTTGCTGAAGTCCGTGAAAGGTGCAAAGCTTGTGGCAAGCGGTATTCTGGGCTTTGAATCCAACAACAGCACTTATAAACAGGGATCCTTGTTTTCTCACAAAAAAGTTTCGCAGGAAAATTTCAACATAAATGCCGGGCTGGATCTTTATTTTTGCAAATCCATCACATCTTCACTGGGAATTTTTCTTGATGTAAAAGGCTATGCAGGTTTTGGCGCCAGCACTTTGGAAGAAAAAAATACCGACATAGAAGACAGAAAATTCTACTACACCTTTGCAGCCGTTCCATCCTTGGGATGCGCCTGGAAGTTTTAATATTTACTTATCCATTCCTGCCAGTTTGTGTTCCAGTTCCAGCATCTGCTGGTGAAGATAATGGTCAACTGTGAATTTTTCAAGGACGCCCAGAGGCTTGTTTTCTTCTGAAACTATACAAATTGCTTCTGTGTCATAATCTTCAAAAAGCTGATAGGCTTCTGGAAGTGCAAAATGCGGCTTTGCTGTAACTTTAACCCGTTCCATAATGTCCATTGCCAGCATGAACTCGCCCATTTCACCAATGGCCATGGCTTCCTTTAAATGTTCCAGTGTAATCACACCAATCAGTTTTCCTTCATTTTCACCGTCAGTTCCCTTTACTTCGTAATTTGAATTTTCGTGGTGACTGAAGCTTGCGATGATTTTTCCGACTGTATCAGTGTCGCGGACAATCGTGTAGGAATCAGGGCGACAGATTTTGCTTCCATTCAGTGCAACATCATCAACCCTGGCTTTTTTCATAATGTCCTCAGCTGTAACATTCAGTCCCACTTCTCCAGCCTTTGTAACACCGTACTTAACGCAGATAGGTCCAAGAATCTGAACGATGAATGTTGTTGCAGTAATAATCAGCATAATCTGAGGTCCGATTGAATCCGGGAAATCGTTTCCCGCAGCAATACTTAAACCGATTGCAACACCAGCCTGACTCAAAAGACAGAATGGCAGGTATTTTCTAACTGATTCTGGTGCCTTTGTAATTCTTGCACCAAGACGGCTTCCGATTGTTTTTCCAAGAGTTCTGCCGCTGACATAAAGAAGTGCAATCACGGCGATAAATGGTGTCACAATCCAAATGTTCAATTTTGCACCAACAGTAACAAAGAAAAGAACGTAAACCGGCGGTGTGAATTTTTCAACCAGCTTGAACATTACATTTGTTTTTGGGTGGGCAAAATTTGTCATAAAGAAACCGATGAACATTGAAGAAAGAATGTTATCAAGATTCAAGGCATCGCACACACCAGTACAAAGGAAGAGTGTTCCCAGTGCAAAGCCCAGAACTCGTCCATCCTGTGTCATAATGTTTTTGATGATGAGATTCAGAATAAAGCCAAAGAAAATTCCAAGAGCAATTGAACCAAAAATATCGTAGGCGATTGCACCAAGCTGGCTCAAAAATGAAACTGAATGTCCGCCCAAAAGCGGTGCAGAAATTGTTGCAGCCACGGCGTATAAAATCAGAGCAACAGCATCGTCCATTGCAACGATTCCAAGAATTGTAGTTGTGAGAGGGCCTTTTGTTCTGTATTCCTTAAGAACATCAGTTGTGGCGGCTGGAGCTGTTGCGGCACAAATTGCACCAAGCATAAGTCCAAATGCTACAGCCTGAACAACAGAACCAGTAAAAAGATAGGTTGCAAGACCAGTAAGAATTCCTACAACAAAGAACGGTGTAATTGATTCGCCAAGAAGGATTCCAACAAACTGCTTTCCATATTTTTTGATGATTTCAATCTTAAGCTCTGCACCAACCAGAAATCCAATAAGTGAAAGTGCGGCAGTTGAAATCGGATTTAAGGCTGCGATAGTGTCCTTTCCAAAAATCAAAAGTCCGGAAACACCAAAAATGATTCCCACAACAATGTAACCTACAACCTGTGGAATCTTAAGACGGGCAAAAATTCGGCCACCAAAGGAACCGAAGAACATCATAATTCCGATTAAAAGAATAAGCTGGGACCCGTTCAAGGTCATAAAGTGCATAAAATTTGGAAGAAAATTTGCTAAAGGATTTGTCATAAGTCCATTATATTGAATTGAGCCACGGTATGAAAGATTTCCATTGACAGATTTCTCCATTCGCTTTGCTCAGTCGAAATGACTGCACTAATACACATTAAAATGGTAGTTTCGACAAGCTCAACCACCATTTTATTCTAATACAAAATTTCTCTTACAGTTTCAGAAGGAAGTTTTTCTTCGTACAACCATCCGTACAAGGCCGCTGCTGAAACGATTTTTCTTCCATATTCTCTGGTTTCTGCAAATGGAAGGGTCTCCAAAAACAAATCTGTTGGAATTCCTGCAGGCCCGCGCACTGAATTTCCTGTTCCACGCCAATCTTCCCTGGCTGCATTCACCCAGTTACGAACATGTGTAAGCCCCGCATTATATGCAAACAAAGCCAGAAGCCTGTTATTTTTTTCAGTACGCTCCACCAAAGATGCCAGATAATGTGCTCCCATCCTGAGATTTGTTTCAGGATCCAGAATATCGTAAAAACCAATTTTCAGTTTTCGTGCCTCATCAGAAGCTGTGCTTTCCATAAGCTGAGTAAGTCCACAAGCTCCAGCAGAACTTGAAATCTGGCTGTCAAAAAAGCTTTCACTTCGTACAAGGGCGTAAAGCAGGTATTCCGGCAGTTCATTTTCTGCACAGGCCTTTTCGATTTTTGACTTGTAGAACCGTGGGAAAGTCAGTTGCAGAAGTTCCAGCGGAAATTTTCCCTTGGCACTGCTGTAGCTTCTGTCCGCAATTCTAAGGCTCTGAACATTGTATTCGTTTGTGTTCTTTTCATCCAAAGTGGCACATTTGTTCAGGAATTTTGCAGCAGAAACAGCATCCCTTACAGAAATTGATTTTCTGTTCGCAATGAATTCAGCATAAATTCTCTGAGGAAAACCAAAAGCTGCGTATCCGTCCAAAAGTCTTCCAGCAGAAGTCTCCAATTTATCCTGCTCGTTTTCACCATCCTTACCGTTTGAAAGCAGAACAGCACTTACCATTTCCACATCGTGCAGATTCAGTCGTTCCAATGCACAAACCTTGTAGTAAAGATCGCCGCCACCAGAAAGAACCTTTGTAAAAGCATCCACAGCCTGCCGGGTCTTTAAACCAGGTTCACCTTCAGCCAGTCCTTCCTCAATAAGTCGCCCTGAAATATATGCAAATTTTCCGCCTACACTTTCTGAATAATTTGCATTGGTCTTCATCCATACAGTATAAAAATCCTGCCACCTGTGGTTTGAAAGCAGCAGAACTGCCAGAGACTCGTAGAAATCATCAAAATATGCAGAAGAATTTATTCGTGAACCATAAGCTTCCAATGTTCCGATTATGTCATCAACAGATGTTCTGAGCTGAAAATTCAGAAGATACCACAGACAATTGTCGTACTGCATTTCATCAGCATAATGATTTAAAGCAGAATGAAAGCTGGAAACTGTCTGTGAGGAATATCGTCTTCCCGCCTTGTCATAAAGTCTTGCCGCATAAAAATAGGCATAGTAGGCCCGCTCTGAATATGCCTTTGCCACTACAGAATCCGTAGCACCAGCAGAAACCGAAACAAAGTCCTGTGCCATGCGTTCAAATCTTCTTGCCGTTGAAAGATAGTCGCTGGTACCATAAAGTGCAGCCTTACCAATATCAGACAAAAGCTGACAGTCTATGCCTTCATCAAAATTTTCATATATTTTCAGAATCTTATTAATAGAAGAAAAACACTCTAAATATTTTTTTCTGTAGACTGCAACACGGTAGTCAATTATGCTCTGCCGTGGCTTTTCAATTTCAAAGTCCTCTGTGATGAAGTCCTCAATTTCCTGTTCCACTGCTTTTTCTGCAGCCTGAGCTTCCTCGTAATCTGGTGAAAGGGACTGTTCCATGATTCTGTAACGGTTCAGCTCCCTCTGGAATTCCTTTGCAGTTCTCTGAATTCTTTCCAGCTGGCGTTCACCCAGAGCAACATAATTTCCATAAATTTCAAGATGTTCAGGTGAAAGTGGCCGGCAGGTGAACCATTCATAGAACTGGGTATCCAGCCTGCTGTCTTCCTTTTCTATCAGGCTCAGCATTCTAAGCTCAACCAGTTCGTTGGAAGCCTTTTTTATGTCGATGTCATCTGTGATTTTGATTATTTCAGCATATTCCTCATTTCGCAAAAGCTGTCTGCAGGCAATGAGGATTGATTCTTCGTCCGGGAAATTTTTTGCAAGATATTTTGAAGCGGAAACTCTGTCACCAACTGAACCAAGCATTGTAAGCGACTGAGCACTGCGTTTTGCAACAAGTTCAGTTCCGTTTTTTCTGGCTTCCTTGAATTTTCGCACTGCTTCTTTTTCATTGCCGGAATCAGCTGCCTTCAGCGCCAGATAAAACGCAGAATCGCCCCCAAACTTAGTCTGAGGACGATTATCAACAGCGGAACAAGAAAACAACAGTGATGTAAGAATAAGAAAACACAGCAAACGCATCATTCAGCAGGGATCATAAGGTCTTCGCCGGAGATGATCAGGTCTGGGTTGCGGATCTTGTTGTATTTGGCGATTTTCTTGTATTTCCATGGAGTCTTGTAGTATGAGTCAGAAATATCCCAGAGAGTATCACCCCATCTGATGTGATGCTTAACGTCAGGTTTCTTTTCTGATTTTGGAGCTGGAGCAGGAACAACCTTTGCCGGCTCTTCTACAACGATTACTTTATTTTCTTCAGCTGCAGGAGCAACTGGTTCAACTTCTTTTTCAACAATCTGAATTGGAGTTTCTTCAACAGGAGCAGCACTTTCTGGAAGCTCTGCAACAGGTGCCTTTTCAACTACAACAGTTTCTACATTCTTTGTATTTCTTGACTTAATCAAATTGTATTTTGAAGGAACAATAAAGAGCACAAGAATTGTGGCAATTACACAGATAATCGCACAGATAATACAGATGATAACAGGAACACGTGTCTTTTTTTCTTCTTCTTCGTCATCATAAAGAGAAGCGTGCTCACCGTTCAAAGTTTCCTTGTCATAAAGATCAGAGAAATCCATTGCAGAACCAGATGTGTAACCGGCTCCGCTTTCTGACTGTGAATTCAGGCTGTCCAAAGTTTCATCCAAATCAGATGTGTCAAAGTCTGTGCTGAAGTCACTTGTAGTAGTTGAATCGAAATCAGTGGAGAAGTCATTTGATTCAGAAACAGGAGAATCAAAATCAGGTGTATCGAATGCGCTCAAATCACCAAAATCAAGACCTGTGGCAGCAACTTCAGTGTCATCCTTTTTTGAATCGTCAGAAACTTCAAATGAATCAAAATCAGGAAGATCCAGATCATCAGAAACAGTTTCATTTGCTGATGTATCTGTGGCAAAGTCATCAGAAACTGAATCAGCTGCAAAATCATCTGTCAAAGAATCAGTTGTGAATTCATCAATAGAAAATTCATCAGCACCGCTTGTTGTATCAGTATCTGCAACTGTGTCTTCAGCAACAGTATCCTCTGGAACACTTTCTTCACCAAAAGAAACAGATTCAAGTGTTGTGTCAGAAATTCCAAGATCATCCAGATCATCTGTGGAGAAAGTATCTTCTGATACAGTTTCTTCTATATTATTAGCTGGTTCATCGCTGGCAAAAGCTTCCGATGAATCAAAACTGAAGGACATATCCTCAAGGGCATCTGATTTAATTTCAGGCAGATCCTCTGGAGCCAATGTTGTATCATCAGCAACCGGATCAGGATTTGTTGGATCATCGTCAAAAGCAAAATCATCCACAATGCTGTCTGCAGCAACATCACTGGCAGGGGAAATGTCAGTTTCGTTGATTGCAAAATCAGCAGGTGAAGAACGTTCTGCCAAAGTGCGGTTTACAAGATTTACTTCAGTTTCACTTTTCTTTCCGGTTTCCGGATCCACAACCTCAGCTGTGAGATTGTTTTCCTCATCCAAACCAATAGAAAGGTGAAGTTCAGGTTCTCCGTTTGGATGTGGAACAAGTTTAGTTACTTCAAGAGTATCAACATATTCCGCATCTTCCATTGAACCATTTTCAGAACGATACAAATCAATCTGAACCTTGGTCTGATTATCCTTAGCGGTAGTCAGATCAAGCATACGCTTTTTTGGAGCGCCTTCTTCGAGAATTGGATAAAATGTTCCGTCAGCAAGTTTAATTCCGATTGTCTTCATATCATTCCCCTAATGATTAAATAGCAAACTGTCTCTGTCATTTCGACTGAGCGAAGCGAATGGAGAAATCTGTAAGCTATTGTAGATTTCTCGGCTACGCTCGAAATGACATCAACCACACTGCGCTTATTTTGCGTCTACTGAAGAAGCTCCAGCCTTGTAAGAATATTCGTAGATTCCTGCAAGTTCGTTTACAGTAGTGCCGAATTTTTCAGCAACATTGTAAGTAGTCTTCTTTGTGATGTTTCCGTTTTCGTCATATCTGTAGATTACGCGAACAATGAGTTTGTTTTCAGCATTATAAGTCTGTTCTTCTGTAATCTGATAAGCAGCATCAAAGCGGTAAACGATTTTCTTTGTGACGATTTCAAGAACATTTGTAAATGTGATTTCAGAAAGCTTTCCGGCATCGTTGTAAGTATAAGTAGCCTTTTCATCAAGGTTTCCGTCAGCGCGATATGTACAAACTTCAGAAGTTCTGCCCTGTTCATCAATTTTTGTGATGATTTTTGAAAGAAGGGCACCGTCAGCATTGTAGTAAGATTCCTCAACCTGTTTTCCGGCAGTAAACTTCCAGATAGTCTTGTTTACGAGAGCATCGCTGGCATTGAATTCAGATTCTTCTGTTTTGTTTCCGCTTGCATCATAAGCATAAGTGATTTTCCACTGAATTTTTCCGTCAACATCTGTACAAACCTGTGAAGAAAGGTTTCCGGCAGCATCATAAGAATAAACAATGTGGTCAACAAGAGCGTCCTTGCTTGTAAGTTCAGAAGCTTCTGTTTCTTTTCCGGCAGCGTTGAATTTATGAACATATTTTGCCTTTGGTGAGCGGTAGTAGTCACCAAATTTTTCTGTGATTGTGTATTCTGTCTTTGTGTATTCGTTAACAGAACCAGTCAGCTGAAGAGATACATCTGTATCAAAAGCATAGAGATTTGCAGCAAGGGCAGCACCCAAAACAGCTGAAAGAAGCACGGATTTTTTCATTTCTATTTCCCCCAAAAAAATTCCAAAGTTATATTTTGTTTAAAATATCGGATTTTAATATAATAACTAAAGCAAATAAAAAATGAAATAATGAATTTTCCAAAAAATACACGATGGTTGAGCCCTACGAGCATAGCTCTTCAGGAGAGTCACTACAAACGCATCTCATGCGTTTGCTTAACGCTCCCTATGTCGAAACCACCATATCTAATATTTTTTAACGCCATTCGTTTTCGGCGTTACCATTTAATTGACATTTTTTCAAATTTTGTCAACTTCCCTTCTGAAAATTTGTTGCCGAATTAAATATTCAGTTGTATAATTATTCAACTATAGACTTGGAATTTTTATGTTCTGAGCCGCTTTCAGAAATAACTTTTCTGCTAACTTACACGTGACTTGTCATTTCGACTGGAACGAAGTGGAATGGAGAAATCTTTCCTTAAACAGACTTCCTGACCAGACTTGAACTGACATCCATGATTTTCAACATATTTTTTTTAGGAGGACAATATGTCCAGAAAGAAACTGTCTATGGACGGAAACACAGCTGCAGCTCACGTAGCCTATGCTTACACAGAAGTAGCTGGTATCTATCCAATCACACCTTCTTCACCAATGGCTGACAACGTAGACAACTGGTCTACAGATGGCCGTCAGAACATTTTTGGTAACAAAGTAAAGGTTATCGAAATGGAATCTGAAGCTGGTGCTGCTGGTACAGTACACGGATCTCTCGCATCTGGTGCTCTTACAACAACATTCACTGCTTCACAGGGTCTTCTTTTGATGATTCCTAACATGTACAAGATTGCTGCTGAACAGCTTCCTTGTGTATTCCATGTTGCAGCTCGTACTGTTGCTACACAGTCATTGAACATCTTCGGTGATCACTCAGACGTTTACGCTTGTCGTCAGACTGGTGTTGCAATGCTCGCTGAATCAAACCCACAGGAAATCATGGACCTTTCTCCAGTAGCTCACTTGGCTGCTCTTGAAGGAAAAGTTGCATTCATCAACTTCTTCGACGGTTTCCGTACTTCACACGAAATCCAGAAGATCGAAACTTGGGATTACGCTGACCTCAAAGAAATGATGCCAATGGATGCCCTCAATGACTTCCGTGCACATGCTCTTAATCCTAACCACCCAGCAATGCGTGGTTCACACGAAAACGGTGACGTATTCTTCCAGCACAGAGAAGCTTGTAACTCAACTTACGATGCTCTCCCAGCTGTTGTTGAAAAATACATCAACAAAGTAAACGCTAAACTCGGAACAAACTATGGTCTCTTTGACTACATTGGTGCTCCAGATGCTGACCGCGTAATCGTAGCAATGGGTTCTATCTGTGATGTTGCAGAAGAAGTTATCGCTTACCTTTCAAAGAAAGGCGAAAAAGTTGGTCTCGTAAAAGTACACCTCTATCGCCCATGGGTTTCAGCAAAATTCCTGGAAAAACTTCCAAAAACAGCAAAGAAAGTTGCTGTTCTTGACCGTACAAAGGAACCAGGTTCCCTCGGTGAACCACTTTACCTCGATGTTGCTACAACATTGCGCGAAGCTGGCATGAACGACGTTAAACTTTCAGGCGGACGCTACGGTCTTGGTTCAAAGGATACTCCACCAAGCTCAGTATTCGCAGTTTACACAGAACTTGCAAAAGATTCTCCAAAACCACGCTTCACTCTCGGAATTGTTGATGATGTTACAAACCTCTCACTTCCAGAAGTTAAGCCAGCTCCAATCACAGCTGCAGAAGGTACAGTTGAATGTAAATTCTGGGGTATTGGTGGTGACGGTACTGTTGGTGCTAACAAAGACTCTACAAAGATCATTGGTGACCACACAGACAAATACATTCAGGCATACTTCCAGTACGACTCAAAGAAGACTGGTGGTATCACAATTTCTCACCTCCGCTTTGGTGACAACCCAATCAAATCACCTTACTACATCAACCAGGCTGACCTCGTAGCATGTCACAACCAGTCTTATATCATCAAGGGATACAAGATGGTTCAGGATGTTAAGAAGGGCGGTACATTCCTCATCAACTGTCAGTGGACAGACGAAGAATTGGACAAGCACCTCCCAGCTGAATCAAAGAAATACATCGCTGATAACAACATCAAGGTTTACACAGTAGACGCTGTTAAGCTCGCTACTCAGGTAGGTCTTGGAAAGAGAACTTCTACAGTTCTTCAGTCTGCATTCTTCAAGCTTGCTAACGTTCTTCCATCAGAAGAAGCTATCAAGTACATGAAGGAAAAGGTTGTTGCTAAGTTCTCTAAGAAGGGTCAGGATGTTGTAGACATGAACTGCAACGCTATCGACCTCGGTGCAAACGCTCTCCACGAAGTTGCAATTACTGCTTCTTGGTCAAACCCAGCTCCAGATGCTGCTAAACCAGCTCTCCAGGGTGAAGCTAAGACAGTTGCAATGGTTGAAAAGCTCATGAACCCAATCGCT
>JAGHUJ010000097.1 GCA_018064905.1 Candidatus Treponema equifaecale | reverse complement strand
AACCAGCTTTTCACCCTTTTCCAGATGAACCACAGGACTGTCTTCTGCAATCAGTTCCTCAATTTTTGTAAGGCTTGAAGTTGAACGTATGAAACGCTTTGTGACTTCGTTCTGCGGATTTGCAAAAATATCAAAGACTTCACCCTGCTCCACGATTTTTCCAAGCTCCATTACAGCAACCTTGTGGCAGATTGATTTAATCACTTCCATCTGGTGTGTGATTATTACGATTGTAAGCCCCAGCTGTTTGTTCAGTTTTTTGAGCAGAGCCAGAATTGACTTTGTTGTTGTTGGATCAAGGGCAGAGGTCGCCTCATCACAAAGGAGAATGTCTGGATCGTTGGCTAAAGCCCGGGCAATTGCAACACGCTGTTTCTGTCCGCCTGAAAGCTGATTTGGAAAATTATTCTCCTTGTCAGCGATTTCAACCAGTTCCAGAAGTGAACGAACCTTTTCTGTAATCTGAGTCTTTGTAAGCCCTGATTTTTTCAAGGGAAAAGCCACATTGTCAAAAACATTTCGGCTTGGCATAAGGTTGAAGTGCTGAAAAATCATTCCAATCTTCTTGCGTTCATTTCTGAGTTCTGCAGGAGACAATGCAAGAAAATCTTTTCCATTAACTACAACACTGCCGGAAGTCGGGCGACCAAGAAGATTTATTGTGCGCACCAAAGTTGACTTTCCGGCTCCAGAAAAGCCGATGATTCCAAAAATTTCACCCCTTTCCACAGAAACGGAAGCATCTTCAACAGCATTGAAAATTTTGCCGTTCTGCTCAAAAGTTTTGGAAATATTCTTAAGCTCAATTATTTTTGACATACCTACTTTCCTACTCTTTTACTAGGTTTTGAAATTATAATAATAACATTTATCTAGTAGGTCAATAGGTGTTTATAAAGTTTTCAATTTCTTTTCGTAGTGGCAGAATTTGCTGGAATTCAATCTTTAAAAAAAATAAGGGCCAGTCAGAAAAACTTTCCGACCAGCCCAGGAGGTCTATTATCTGGAGTTTTATCAGCTTACTGCTTTACCTGAAGCTGCTTATAGTTTGGATAAGCGATTACATCATAGTAGAAGTTTGTAAGACTTGGATCAGTCAAGCTTGTAGTGTTGTTTGTGAACAATGGCACAATACAAGTGTCTTCACTGACGATAAGTTTTTCAGCCGCTACAAGAAGTGCCTGACGCTTTGCTACATCCAGTTCAAGATCAGACTTAGCCATAAGTTCATTGTACTTTGGATTGTCATAACGGATGTCATTGAGAGAATTTCCCTTCACATACATCATAAGCCAGCTTGTTGGATCATTGTAGTCAGCATACCACTGCATTCTGATTGCCTGAGACTTTGCTTCACGGCGAGTTGCAACATATACTTCATTTTCCAAAGCTCTCAATTCAACTTCTACACCAAGTTCCTTCCACTGCTGCTGAAGAATCTGCGCAACGTCACCTTCATAATTCATAGAAGGATATGTGTAGGTAATTTTTGGAAGACCTTTGCCTTCTGGGAACCCAGCTTCTGCCAGCAATTTTTTAGCTTCTGCCAGATCTTCCTTCAAAAGTTCACCCTGCAATTTTCCCCACTGAGTTCCGTCCACCTTGGACTTGTAGAAGCGTCCAACCAGTGTAGTCGAAGCCATACAGCTCTTTCCTACAACAGTACAGATATTTGAACGCTTTACAGCCAGTGCAAATGCCTTTCTTACCAGCGGATTGTCAAAAGGTGCAACATTTGGGTTCAGCATGATGTAGTTTGTCTGAGGAATTTCTACAAAGCGTACATCTGGTTTTCCTTCGTAAGCATCTGCAATTGAAGCCGCAGCTCCTGAAAGAATTGTAAGTTCACCTGTCTGATATGCTGCAGCCTTAGCCTGATCGTCGTCCATAAAACGCATTCTAATAGAAAGAAGATTAACTTTTTCAGCATCGTAGTAATATGGATTCTTCTTGTAGAGAATATATTCTCCAGGTTTGCGTTCTGCCATATACCAAGGACCGTTGCTCAGGTTCTTTCCAGGAATCATATCCCAGTTTTTGTCTTCATCCTTTGCATATTTTTTAGATGAAGGGCGGAATGTTGGAACATTTGGAAGAAGGTCAAGGAAGTATGCACAAGGAGCTTCAAGAGTAAACACAATTGTTTTTGCATCAGGTGTAGCAATTCCTACATTTTCCAGACTTGTTTTTCCGTCAAAAGCAGCCTTTGCATTTTTAATCGGGAAAAGGAAGTCCACATACCAGGAACCATTTGCAGGTTCAAGCGCACGAACCATTGTATTTTTGTAATCGTAGGAAGTTACATCTGAACCGTCCGACCATTTTGCATTTTTTCTGATATGGAAGGTATATGTAAGCAAATCTTTTGAAACTTCCCAACTTTCTGCAGTAGCAGGTGTGTACAAACCGTCTTTTGTGTAGTCAACCAGCGGATCAAGGGCATAAGTCTGATGAGAGAAATAAACAAAAGCTGCGGCACCTGCTGGATCATATTCACCAGTCTCAGACTGATTGTTGATGCAAAGTTCAAGGATTTCGCCCTTTTCGTTTGTCTTTACTCTGCTCTTTTTTTCTCCACATGAAGAAAAACCAACGACAATTGCTGCAGTAAATAAAGAAGCAGCAAGAACTTTAGAAACGACCTTTACAATTTTCATAAAGCACCTCCGTTTTTTTAAGTTATGACTGCAATTTATTTTTTTACGGAATTTTTTGCTATAGGAAAATTTACAAAAATGCTGAATTTTGCATTGTAAAAAATGAAAATCTTCTGGCGGGCTAATACTTTAGTGTAATTTATGAAGGCGTTTCAAATCATTAGAATATGTTTGTAAACAAAGTTATTTTGAACGAAGCCACAGGCACAGTCGGAAAAGCTAGATTTTTCCGTTTCGCTCTGCTCCAGTCGAAATGACATTTTAGTTATGACATTAGTATTTTGCAAGGGCGCATTGAATTTTTTTTCAATGCGCCCTTTTCTTTTTCTGGAGGAACACCATGGAAAATCTTATTTCTAATTCCGGTCTGATAAATGAACAGCTGGCCAGATACGGCGTTAAATTCGGAATCTATAAGAACGGAACCTTTAACGAGCGTCTTTTTCCTTATGATCCAATTCCTCGCGTAATTTCTGCAAATGACTGGGACAGTTTGAGCCGGGGACTGGTTCAGCGTGTGACTGCATTGAATCTTTTTCTTAAGGACATTTATTCAAAAAAGCAGATTATTGCGGACGGTGTCGTTCCAGAAGACTTTGTTTTTTCTTCCAGCGGCTATCTGGCACAGGTTGAAGGAATCATTCCGCCACACAATATCTACAGTCATATTTCTGGAATTGATCTGGTTCAGGCAAAGGATGACAGCTGGTTTATTCTGGAAGACAATCTGCGAATTCCAAGCGGTGCTTCCTATCCACTGATTGCCCGGGGACTTGAACGAAAATGTTCACCTCAGACCTTCATTCAAAACCATGTGGTAGACAACAGAAATTACGGAACTTTGCTCAGAGATACAATGGACGACATGAACTGCGGCGGAATCAATGTTGTGTTCACACCGGGCAGATACAATGCGGCATATTTTGAACACGCATATCTTGCAGAACAAACAGGAAGTGTTTTGTGCCAGCCGGAAGATTTGTTTGTGGAGAATAATGTGGTTTACTGCAAGACATTGAACGGCAAGGAAAGGGTCGGTGCTATTTACCGCAGAATTTCTGATGAGTATCTTGATCCGTTGACCTTTGTTCCAGAATCTTTGATTGGTATTCCGGGAGTTATGAGCGCTTACCGTGCTGGAAATGTGGCTCTTCTGAATGCACCAGGAAACGGAGTGGCTGATGACAAGGGAATCTACTATTTTGTTCCAAAGATGATCAAATACTATCTCAATGAAGAACCAATTCTGAACAATGCCCCAACTTACCTGCCATTCTACGAACAGGACAAAAAATATGTTCTGGAAAATTTGAAGAAGCTGGTAATCAAGGATGTTGCTGAAGCCGGTGGCTATGGAGTTGTTTTTGGCCGTGATTTAAGTGCAGAAAAACTTGAAGAAATGGAAAATCTGATAAAAGAACAGCCACGACGCTGGATTGCACAGGAAGTAATTGACTTTAAAGATCTGGAAATTATTGATGAAGGTGAAAAAGTCTGGCGAAAAGCCGATTTGAGAGCCTTTGTTTTAAGCGGAAAAACTTGTCAGGTGTGGCCAAGCGGACTCACTCGTTTTTCAAGAAACCCTGCAAGTTTTGTTGTAAATTCATCACAAGGCGGAGGATTTAAAGACACATGGATTTTAGAGAAGTAAACGCAGTAAGAAAAGAAGTGCCACTCACACTCAATCAGGTGGATTCAATTTATTGGCTTGGTCGCTACACAGAAAGAGTTCTGACCACATTAAAGCTTTTTATGAATGTGTACGATTCACAGCTGGATTCAAATTTTGATTATGCAAAATATTGTTCGGCTCTGGATATTTACAATGGCTTCAGTTCAATCTCGGACTTCTGCTCACGATACGCCTTTGACAAAAACTATGCCAGCTCAATTATTTCCAGCATGAACCGTTCCTATGACAATGCAATCATGCTGCGGGAGACAATCGGAAGTGATGCATTGAGCTATATTGAGCTTGCCTCACGAAAAATGGCAGATGCACAGTTCAGTGACACGCCTGTTCTGGTTTTTCAGGAAGTGATTGACTGCATCATGGCATTTAAAGGCCAGGTTTTTGATTCAATCACCGACCACAACGTAAGACACATTCTCCTTGCTGGACTTACGCTGGAACGACTGGATATGTATCTTCGGCTTAACATGAATGAAGACAAGGTTAATTTTGAATGCAGAAGACTTTCCCATTCGATTTCCCGCACCGACATAAACTGTGACAAAGCAGCACTTCAGAAAGTTTGTGACGAGCTTTGCAACAAAAGTGATCTGATGGACAATGCGGACAAAATGATTTTGCTCCAGCTCATAGACAGCCTGTTCTTAAAGACAGAATTAGCCGCATGAGTTGTCACCTCGACCGCAGTGGAGAGGTCTGATATCTCGACTTCGCTCGAAATGACAGAATAGTTGGAAGTTTTTTATGAACATTCTGGAAATTGATTATACCACCAGCCTCGAATTTTCCTCTCCTGTTACGGACCATTATTTTCTTTTGAGATGTGTTCCGGTTTCAAGAGAGGGACAGACTGTAGTTTCCAGAAATCTGACTATTACTCCAGAAACTCCTTTGGCGACTTCCAGAGATATATTTGGAAACATGGCATATCAGGGAAGAATAGATTTTCCCCACCTGAATTTTTCCTTTCATTCAACTGCAACTGTTCATGTTGACCGCAAGAACGGCTGCAGAGAATTGTGCCATCCCCTCTTCAAATATAATACGGCCCTTACACGAACCAGCGAAAAAAT
This sequence comes from Candidatus Treponema equifaecale, assembly GCA_018064905.1. Lineage (GTDB taxonomy): Bacteria > Spirochaetota > Spirochaetia > Treponematales > Treponemataceae > Treponema_D > Treponema_D equifaecale. The sequence goes on along the minus strand of JAGHUJ010000097.1, from coordinate 1,513 downwards.
GATGGAATATCTTCATTCGCTTTTTAAGGGCAATATTCTGGAAGAAGCCATTTTTTCTAAAAAAATCAGAAACCGTGACATTCCTCTGGTGGCAGAAGTTTTAATGAATGCAGTTCACGATTGCATAGAATATGTTCCAGGCTCCACAAATGTGCGTACCACAGCAGAAGAAGCTTTTTTGGGCGGAAAAGGTGTTTGTCAGGACTATACCCACATTTTCTGTTCCTTGTGCCGTGAAGCAGGAATTCCAGCAAGATATGTGGCAGGCACCAGCAAAGGTGAAGGTTCAACTCACGCCTGGGCAGAATATTTTGTTCCAGATGATGACTATATTTTAAACAACGGAACTTCACTTCCGGGGAAATGGTTTGGAGTGGACTGTACCAGAAAAAGAATAGTTGACGACACCTATGTTTCATTTGCCTGCGGAAGAGATTATCTTGACTGCAAGGTGGACGGTGGAATTTTTAGGGGAATGGCAGACCAGAAAATGACGGTTTTTGTAAAAAATCAGCAGCAGCAAATGTAAGTTAAGGCGCCGATTGAGCTTGTCGAAATCAAGCCGACACTGGAGATTTCGACGGGCTCAACCACCGTGTCGTGCAAAATACATGAAGGATTTGAAAATGATAAAGACAGTTACATCAGCAGAAATGCCTGTGAATGAGAAATTTCTTGTTCAAAAACAGGTGATAAAAAACGGAAAGAGCAAAAAAGAATCTTCTTTGTTTCCGGAACTCACGGTGACGAGCTGGAAGGCCAGTTTGTGTGCTGGGAACTTATCCGAAGAATAAATGAAAATCTGGATCAGCTGGACGGAATTCTTGAAGTTTATCCGGCACTGAATCCACTTGGCGTAAATTCAATGACCCGGGGAATTCCTCAGTTTGATCTGGATATGAACAGAATTTTTCCTGGAAATGAGAACGGAACCTTTGCAGAATACACAGCTGCAAAAGTCATTGAGGATATTTCCGGTGCAGATGCTGTAATCGACATTCACGCCTCAAATATTTTTCTTCGCGAGGTTCCGCAGGTTCGAATAAACGAAATTTCTGAAGAAACACTGGTTCCGCTGGCAAAATGCCTGAACACGGATTTCATCTGGATTCACTCAAATGCCACAGTTCTTGAAGGAACCCTCGCCTACTCCCTCAACACTTCTGGAACACCTTGTCTCGTTGTGGAAATGGGGGTTGGAATGAGAATTACGGAAGAATACGGACAGCAGCTTACGGAAGGAATCCTGAACTTGATGAAGGAAATAGGAATCTGGAAAGGAAAGGTAGAAGAAATCCGTGAACCAATTATCAGCAAGGATGAGAAGGTTTCCTTTTTGAATGCAGACGCTTCAGGCGCGTTCCTGCCTTCTGCAAAACATTGGGAAAAAATAAAGAAAGGTGAAGCTGTGGGAAAAATAATCGATCCACTGAACGGAACCGTACTTGAAGAACTGAAATCACCTGTAGACGGGCTGCTTTTTACAATCCGCGAATATCCGATTGTGTATGAA
>JAGHUJ010000152.1 GCA_018064905.1 Candidatus Treponema equifaecale | reverse complement strand
TCATTCCATAGAGGTGGTGAACATGTTTCTTGCAGAGTACGATTACGACGAAGACATTGCAGTAAAAAAGGAAGAAGCTTTCAACGAAGGTAAGGAAGCCGCATCAATTGCAGGTGCAATTCTCGCCGTGACAAAATACAATCAGACGCCAGAAACCGCAGCCGCAGACTTTGGAATTCCCCTGAAGGAACTTGAAGAAGCCCTAAAAAAAATCAGTGCATGACAGTTCATCTGCCATATTTTTTTTGAAGCTTAATGCAAACTTTTTTTACCATCTAAAATCAAAATGGAATTTTTGTAGTATAATGTAGGCATGGATATTAAAAAGCCTAACTTGTCATTATTAAAGCAGAAATGGAATGAATCGGTCCTTCTGTTGCTTTCTTCCATCATGTTTGCAATGGATGTTTGGTTATGCAGCAGATTCCATTTTTTCAATCTTTTTCCCGGCGGAACAATTCACGACAATGTTGAAGCCGGCGCCAATGTTGTGATGGAAATGTTCGGAATGCTGGTCTGTTCCCTTCTGTATTTTTCAATCATGATCGACCCAAGAAAAAGCAGGTTCCGGTCCTTGTTTCTAAGTCTTCTTTTCTGCGAAACTTTACTTCTATTCCTGGACAGTGTTACCTGGTTCATTGGTGGAAAAGCGGAATTCAATCAGCTTCTTGTTTTTATAAACTGCTTTCTTTTGATTCTTGAAGGAATTGTTTTTGTCACATTCTGGGGAACTGAAATTGAAGTACTGAACCTGAAGTCATCGATGAAGAATCTGAACGTCTTCATCATACGCATTGTCACATCGATCTTTTTCTTCATGGCTTTGCTGAATGCAAAATTCAGTTTCTTCTTTAAGATTGAAAATGGCTACTATATCAAAAGCAAATTTTTCTGGACTAAGTACATATACCCTCTTTTCATCTGTCTTGTCCTTCTGCATTACGCCGTAAAGATAAAGATAAACTGGAAGATTAAGGCGCCGTATATTTTCATGGCTCTTCTTCCAGTAGTCATTCTTTTTATACAGAGTTTTTCTTATTCCCTTTCGCTCATGTACATTTCAATTCTGGGTGCCATTTTTGTTCTTTATATAAATGTTCAGGTTGATCTTGGAAGAAAGATAGAAGAGTTCAGGAACAAAGTCATGATCTCACAGATTCAGCCTCATTTTATGTATAACACTTTGACTACGATAAAAGCACTTTGCCGTGTGGACCCAGACCTTGCCTCAAGAACAATTACCAATTTTGCAGATTATCTTAGGGGCAACATGGATTTTGCAAGTCTTGAATCCACCATTCCCCTTGAGCGTGAACTTAAGCATACAAAAATCTATACTGAAATTGAAGCCCTGCGATTTGACAACATAACTTTTGAATTTAAAATTGAAGATGAAAATTTTGAAGTTCCTGCCCTTGTGATTCAGCCCATGGTAGAAAATGCTGTTCGCCATGGTGTAAGAAGCAAGAAAGACGGCCATGTTCTTGTCCACACTTTTGCAGATGAAAAATTCCACAACATAGTAATTCAGGATAACGGAAAAGGATTTGACAAGACCCAGTTCAACGGAAGCCGCACCCATATTGGTCTTTTGAATACCAAACTCAGGATTGAACGGCTTGTAAACGGAATCTTCGAAGTTGAATCAGTTCCCGACAAAGGCGTTAAGATTTCAATAAAAATCCCAAAATGAAAGAGGCATTTTATGAAAGCAATTTGTATTGACGATGAAAAATTTGTTCTTGCAGATATTCTTGAGACCATTAAGGAAATCCCGGAAATTCAGGAAGTAACCGGATTCCGTGATCAGGAAGAAGCCCTTAAATTTCTTGAAACCAATTCCATCCAGATTGCTTTTTCCGACATTGACATGCCAGGCATGACCGGGCTTGAACTTTGCAGAAAGATCCACGAAGTTTCTCCAATGACTGCCGTTATCTTTACAACAGGATATCCCCAGTTTGCGCTTGAAGCCTTTAAGGAACATGCCATCGGATATCTTTTAAAGCCCATAAAAAAAGAAGACATCGTCAAGGAAATTGAAAATTACAAGTCACTTCAGAAAACGGCTTTTGCGGAAGACAGTCAGAAGCCACGCTTTTATGCAAAGACCTTTGGAAGCTTTGATTTTTTTGTGGATGGAGTTCCTGTAAAATTCAGCCGTTCAAAATCAAAGGAATTTCTTGCATTCCTTATTGACCGTCAGGGTTCAGCCCTTTCAAGAAAAGAGATTGCCGCAGCAGTTTTTGAAGAATCAAGTTATGACAGAAACACTCAATCCTACATTACAAAAATTCTTGCGGACCTAAAAAAATCTCTGGAAGCCGTGGGAGCAGAAAACATAATAAAGCATTCCGGCGAAACTTATTCCGCAGACTTTACTCAGTTTGGCTGTGATTTCATTGACTATCTGAACGGAAAGCCCATGAATGAAGCCGACATGTATCACGGTGAATACATGACCCAGTACACTTGGGCAGAAGAAAGCATCTATAAATTTGAATGATTTAGTTCCTAAAAAAACTTTCTGAACGACAAAAGTTTGTCCTACATCTGGCAACATGAGTCTTCTATACTGTAGCCATAAAGAAAAGGAACTCAGGTTCCTAAACAAAAACAACTTAAATACAGTAAGGAGGCTCATCATGAGTAAATACTACGAATTAGGTTCAAGAGAACTTACAGACAAAATCCACAGCGACAAGGAATTCCTTAAGGAAATGGAATCATGCGACACAGTAAAAGAACTTTATGATCTTTACATCAAGCATGATTATACTGACAAATCCTACGAAGACTTTGAAAAGTACTTTGCATTCATGAAGGCAGCCCTTGATTCCTATGACAAGAATCAGGAACTCGCCGAAAAAATCAGGAACGACAAGGAATTCCTTGCAGAAGTCAGAACATGCAAAAACGAAAAGGAACTGTATGACACTTATGTAAAATACGGTTATGCAGATATCCCATTTGACGACTTCAAAAAGACCTTTGAGGCAAGAGTTCAGAATCTTACAAAATCCGGAGTGACTGAACTTACAGAAGATGAACTTGATGCAGTCGTAGGCGGAAGCTTCTGGGGCGTGTTCTCATCAATAATAAACATTGTTCCATTTGTTGGAGGCTTTGCTTCTGCAATCACTGACCTTTGTACAGGAAACCTTCATGGTGCCGGAAACATAGCCGCAAGATTCGCTGGTGCAACAGTAAAATGTCTGTTTGACACTGTAACTACAATAGCTACAGGCGGAATATTTACAATAGCAAAAACTGTTGCAAGCGCAGGTTTTAGTGCTGCAGCAGGATCAATAGGAATTTCCGCAGGAGTCATGGCTCTTTCTGGAGGTGGAAACTTCTTTACAACACAGGCAACCAACGACGATGGATTCCTGCACTAGACCATGATGACAAGATTCATGAGTAAAAACGAAAAAATCCAGACCTCTCCGGTTTGTATCATTTCACTTTGCACTGGTTTTCAGTGTGTGATTTTAGCAAGCTGGAGAGGTTTTGTTTTTGATTGAAAGTTTTTTTTTGCACTGGGAATTCTACTTTAGATTCTTTACCATCTCGCTTACGTGCCACTTCCATTCATCGACTAAAAGTTTTGGAACCAGAGGGCGGGCGTTGCAGCCAAAGCCGAGTATCAGTTTTAAAAATGGATACAGCTGGTTGCCCCTGAAAGAAAGAATTATGCTGCCGTCTTCCTGTTCTTCAATTTTCTGGTTGTCGCCCCATTTTCTGTCACGGATGAATTCACATGCTTCATCATAGAACTGCGCCTTGAATTCAACTGGCTTTTTTGTTTCACCAATAAATGCACCGAACACACCGGAAGAATGCATTTTAAAATCTGCATCGGATGGAACTATGAATTTGTCCTCCGTAAGTTTTATGTTTTTCATCCTTGGAATTTGAAAAAGCCTGAATGCCTTTTTTGGAAGATCCCAGCACCACAAGTACCAGGTTCCGTTTGAAAACACTGCCTGATATGGCTGAACCCTGCGCTGTGTCTTTTCAGTTTTCCAGATTCCGCTGTAATCGAATTTGATGATTATATTTTCCTTTAAGGCTTTTCCAATTATATTCCAGTTTTTTTCCGAAATGTCGATTCTGCAGTCGTCAAGAAAAACATATTTGTTGTAGGTCCATTCAAGATCAGTGCTTTCTGAAAATCTGTTGTCTGCATTCCATTTTACCAGACCTGGATTTTTTACTGTACTTTTCTGAATTGTCTCAAGAACTTTTTTTGCACTTTCATAGACTGGAGTTCCCTTCAGGTTGCTCACCATGTTCTGAAGAATTGCGACGGCAAACATTTCCTGCCCCGTGGTAAAAACCGTCGGAAGTCTATAGGTTCTGTCTGTATAATAGAAGCCTTTTGATTTTGGCTCTCTTTCAATCGGCGCATTCAGTTCAAGCTTCATGAGCTCAATTGCTCTGTAGATTGTAGCGCGGCTTCCAAGTGCCTCATGGTCATCAATAAAATCATCAATGGTTGGATAGCAACCGCTTGCTATGAGTTCATCGATTCTAAGGATTCTTCTGTATACTGCAAATTCACCGTTACCTTTCTTTTCTTTATTCATACGCGCCCCGCAAATTCCTACTGGCATTATACACCATATTGTTTTTCATCAAAAAGCACCCCAGCCTAGGACTGGAGCAAAAACTAAAAAAATAAAAAAATCAATTATCATTCTCTAAATACTATTTACAAAAACACTATGCTATGTCATATTAGGTCCCCCTGTTCTGGCTAGTCATCAGCCAATCAATACTTTTTTCTTTCGGCCGAAAGTTTTTTACGCAATAGATTTAGGCTGCGGACACTATAAAACTTTTTTGTCTCATACAATGAGACAAAATCTTAAAAAAATATTTTCCTAAAGAAAATCTGTCTCATTAAGTGAGACTGGAATTTGATATCTTTTTTACAATACTATCGGGTTTTATGCCCAAGGAGAAATTACATGAAACAGATGATGTATGGACCTAGCAAAATGGGTAACTGGATGGATGATGAACGCAGACGCAGTTTCGATGACCGTTCGTCAAGACCTGCTGTTGTTTCACGGGAGATTCCACTTGGGACTTCCCATGATTTCTATCTGACTTCTGACATCGCGGATTCAACACAATACGATGAATGGATTCATACCTGTGCCGAATCCCGTCCATGCGACATGATTGAAGTTCACATCAACTGTTACGGCGGAAGCCTTGATACGGCAATCCAGATTCACGACATGCTCATGTCATCCAAGGCAGATGTTTATGTCAGCATAGAAGGTGCCTGCTGTTCAGGTGCAAGCCTCATTGCCATGGCTGGAGATCATGTAAGAGTTCTTCCCAACAGCTACATGATGATTCATTCCTGGACAGGCGGAACCTACGGAAAATTTGGAAATGTCATTGAGAACACCGAGTTCCAGAAAAAATGG
>JAGHUJ010000164.1 GCA_018064905.1 Candidatus Treponema equifaecale | reverse complement strand
ATAGAAGACAAAGAACAGAAGGAATTCCTGGGCTATCTGATGCACGGCAAGCCCAACGGAAATTTTTCAGAATCAGTGGACGGACTCGTAGAAATACACCGCCGCGACACGCAATGGAGGCAGGGCTACATGACATGGGAAATGGAAATGCTCCACGAAAGAAACAAAGCAATGCAAGCTGGAATTGAAATTGGTGCTGTTGAAAATGCAAAAAGAATGATTCTGCGCGGAAAACTTAGTCCTGAAGAAATCTCAGAATACAGCAATCTTCCCCTTGAACGCATCCAGCAGATTGCAGAAGAGCTTAAACTGGAATAGCAAACACTGAAAAAATTTAAAAATTGACTGCTTCGGAAAAGTCTTAATATGACAGAATTTGAATAAATCTGAACACTATTTAACCTTTAAAAATTCCCGTTCCTGCTTTAATTTAAAATAAAGTATTTTCTAAAAAAGGGAGAAAACAATTATGAAAAAATTCGTAAAAGCAATGTCAGTATTCGCTGCATTGGCAATGTTGGGAGCAGGATTCATTTCTTGTTCATCAGATGATGATGATGACAAAAAAACTGAAACTTACAAATGTGACGGTTGTGGAACTGAGTATGATTCACAGGCTAAAAAAGATGCATGTGATAAGCAGGAAGGATGTAAAGCCTATAAGCCTTCTTCTGACAACCATGTAACTGATACATTGACAATTTCTGCAACTACAGCTGAGAAACCAGCTTTTGTTGTAACAAGCAATGGAGCTATTTCTTCTGTAGCAGAAGATTTTTCTAATGCTACAATCAATTCTAAGTATGGTACTTTAAAGGATGCTGCATGGGGAACACAGAACTACACATTCAATGCAGATAGTACAAAACATGATTCATTTGGTTATAAAATTACTTCTGATTTCAAGGATGCTTCAACAAGACTTGACGTAACAAAAGATGATGTTTTGGCAACTGTTGATTTTACATTCGTATTGGCAAAAACTTGTGATGTTTCTGTTGAACTTTCTGCATGGAACTCTCAGTCAAGTAGCTTGCAGGGTGTTGCAACTATTTTGGATTCAACAGGCGCTGTAAAAGCAACTAAAGATGGTGAAGCAACAGGACTTAAAGAAGATGCTGGTGCATCTGTAAATGCAGAATCACTTGCAGCTGGAACATATACTGTTCGATTTGCTTGGAAATCGTCAAAAGATTCGGTAGGTGATAAAGGAATGAAAGCTTTCAATGGTGGCGTAAGCGGTTTGAAAATTACTGCTACATCTAAATAATAAGCATAATAAATGAAACAAGCCCAAAACCAATAATAACGGTTTTGGGCTTGTTTCATTTTAAACAGAACCACGTTATAGGAACGGTTTTATGTGTATAAAACACCTTCTGTTTGCTAATTAGTTAGCTTTAGCAGTTTCAATTTTCAAAAGTTTTACACCGTTAACTTTGATAGAAACTTCTTTTGCTGCTGTTGTATTAGTCAATGTATATTCAGAATCTTTGTTTGTATCTGAAGCCATTTTTGATTCTGCATCGCCAACATCAAGTTCACGAATTTTATCAGCAGCATAAGCTCCTGCAAATTTGTAAGTTACAGTTACCTTGATGTTTTCTGGAGCTGAGATTTTAATTGCTTCTTCTGGTCCCGTACCATTTGAAACTTGACATCCACCATTGTTCTTAAATTTGCGGTTAGTAGTTGGAACCCAAGTAAATGTAACATCATTTGTTGCAGGTGTTGCTGTTGGTACTGCCCAATCTGCACTTACTACAGTGTCAGCTGTAGGGAAGTCAGATGGAAGTCCATCTTTCAAATCATAAACTACAGAAAGAACTTTCTGGTTCCCAGAAGAAGGCTTATCGGCTCTAGTTTTTATTGGAATTTTCAGATTCAATCAGCCACATCCCAATTTAATCACCAAAATTCCACACATTTTTCCAGCTTCAATTCTCATTTGTATATAAATTCCACACAAACACAAAAAATATATACGCTTTCATCCAATGAATCCTTCAATTTTTTGCAGTTTGTATATATTTGCTTGTAAAGTCCGAAAAATATATACAAATTACTTCAACTTTTCGGGTATTTTTATTGAATTTCTTGCACGATGTATATATTTTCAGTTTAAATCACAAAATATATACATTTCAGGGCGAAATTTTCTTCGTCCTTTCTGCACTTTGTATATATTTCCATTAAATCCTTCAGAATATATACACTTCAAATCAAAACTTACTTCAAATTTCTTTCAACTTGTATATATTTCTTCAAAAGTCCGGAAAATATATGCAATATTATGAAAACCTGCACAATTCACAAAGATTCACTTAACTCAACCTGTTAAATTCAACTTCTTCAAAAATCTTTCATCTCACTTTGAATTCTCCGATAATACTAGCATGAAGAGACTTTTTTCTATTATTATTGCTGGTTTTGCTTTGTTTTCGGCTTTTTCTACTCAAATCACTTATTCCGGAAACCGCGGCTATACTCTGGTTGAACGCACAAATCTTCGCCGTTACATAAATGGAAAATATTCAGGACTTACCAGCCGTGAGGTTCGGTCTTTCATCAGTTCATCTTCTGCTCCTGTTTCAAACAAGGTTCCTTCAGCCTGGAGACGAGCCCAGTGGTATGACGGCAATTTTTACGTAATGGAAGAAACTCTCCGTAATTCTAAATCTGTGGCAGCTGGCATTCATGAAGCAATTCCTTCTGTTTTTAACATTGATTCAGACGGAAAAATGAACATGGTTGTTGATAATGGCTATCCGACGTTCAGAAGTTTTCCAAGCTATACCACACAGCATCTGGTTCCCGGAGATTCATGGAAAGCTGAAGCCACTCGTGCCGTAGATCCTTTGAACAAAGGTGTTTTTACCAGAATGCCGATTCAGGTTCTCTATACTTTTGCCGGTGAAGAAATGTACAAGGATGAGGAAGTCTACAGAATCAAGGCTTTGTGGCAGACAAACTACGGTTTTTCGAATTTTATGCGGGATCCTAAAGGTGATGATTCTTTGCTGAAGGCCACAGGTGGTCACAAGGCTGATATTATTGTAAGAAAATCCACAGGTGAGGCAATCTTAATTGTAGATAATGTGGATGAAATCTTTGCTTATTCTGACGGCCTGCAGATAAATTTTAAAGGAACCATCACTTTGTTCACGGAATATCCGCCGGCTGTGGACAGAAACAAGCTGCTTTTGTTCCTGAACCGTGTTGCCAGTGTTAAGACTCCTTCAGAAAAAGCTGTTGAAAAAACTGTTGCGGCCAAAGACAAAACTGTTCCTAGTGGTGGAAGCGGTTCTGGTAATGGAAAAACAGATTCAGCTGGTGTCGGAAAAGTTTCTGGCAATGGAAAAACTGGTTCAGCTGTTGGAACTGTTGCAGGAAATGGAAATACAGTCGCTGTTACTGGTTCAAATCTTTCTAAAAATGGCGATTCTTCAGCAAAAAACAATCTTGTGGTTGAAGAAACTTCAGCAGGTCTTAGACTTTCCATTCGTGACATAAAATTCCTTCCGGACAGCGATCAGGTACTTGCTTCAGAATCTGCTCGTCTTGATGAAATTGCACAGGCACTTAAACTTGCGCCAGAAAATCAGTTCTTGATTGAAGGACATACGGCCAGCGTTGGAAAACCAGCCGGCGAACAGAAGCTTTCTGTGGAACGAGCTCAGGCAATTGCCAGGGAACTTTCAAAGCGTGGAATTCCTGCGGAAAAATTCATCTGCAAAGGCTGGGGCGGAAACAAATCAGTTGCGGACAACTCCACAGATTCAGGAAGAGCCCAAAACCGCCGTGTAGAAATTACAATTCTTGAATAAGGCAATAAATCATTGCTTACCAGCAAATTACGATTTATACTGTTTCTATTCATAAAATTCGGAGGAAATTTCTTTTATGAAAAAATTAGTAAAAGTTGTAATGGCTGGTGTTCTTGCTGCCAGCTGTGTGCTTCCGCTTTCTGCTAAATCAGCCAGAGACGCAATGAAGCCAACAAAAAACTGGAATCTTTACATGCCAGGCAAGGCAAACAAAAAAGATGCAGTTAAAGATCTTGAAAAGGCCGGATGGCTTGCAGGTGACTTGAACAAAGGTCATTTTGAACTTATCGATTCAGACATCAAGGGCCGCAAGGTTCTTAAATTCAACACACTTGACGGTGTAAATGATGCGCTTGTTCTTCCACTTACAGGCAAAGAAAAGCGTGTTTCCCTGATTTTTGCTGCTCAGGGTGCAAATGATCCAGACAAACAGACAACACCATTTGGAATTCTTTACGGTTTTGTAATGAAGGGTGAATATCAGACACTTCTTCGCCACAATTCTTCAAACCAGTTCAAGGGTTCAAAAAACATGAGCCGCATTCTTGATGAAAACGGCAAAAAACTTGATCTGGTAAGTGACTGGCACGAATACCGCATGATTTTTGATGTAGAAAATCCAGAAGACATGAAATCAAAGCTCATCGTTGATGGAAAAATTTACCACGAAGACACATCAAAAAAAATCAACGTTGACCATCCGCTTCAGTTCAACCCTAGCGAATCAGATGCAACAGCATATCTTTCAGGAACAGGAAACTATCTTGAATTCGGTGACAATGACAGCTCAACAAATGCTTTCACTCGCTATGCATATTTCCTCGTTGTTCTTGATGAAAATGTAGACGAGACACCAATCGAAGAACTTGGAAAAAAAGTAAAGGCTGACCTTAAGACAATTCCAACCTGTTCAAAGGATGCAGGACCAGCCAGCAAGCGTCCAGCTAAAAAACCAGCCGGAATCAACATTCAGGGACCAGAAGTTGGTAAAGATGACAGCTTCATGGATCCTGCAGAAATTGACGGCACAGAAATCGATTTGGACTATCTCCCATATTCACAGGCAACAGCAAAAACAATCGTAAGAAAGCCTGCAACTCCAGAACTCAATTTTGCTGCAAAGGTTGGACCAAACGAAAAGTACAAGACAGTTGCCGCAGCAATTGAAGCAGTTCCAGAAGGTTCAGCAATCCTCATTCAGCCAGGCTTCTACTATGAAAAAATCGTAATCACAAAACCTGGAATTTCCCTCATTGGTACAGACCCGGCAAAAACTGTAATTTACGGTTACGAAGCAGATACAGGCGGAATCAACGGAAACATTCTGGTAGAAGTAAACTATCTTCCAAAAGGAACAGAAACAAAACCAGGCGAAAAAGCTCCAATCCCTGCAACACCAGCTGCAAATGCTTACTTCAACATGGTAAACATCACACTCTACAACAAGGGCGCAGAATGGAACAAACAGTGGGGCGGTTCAGAACGCCGTTCAGAAACTCTGGCACTTTTTGGCGTAGACAAGGCTTATATTGAAAACTGTGTTTTCCTGGGTCAGCAGGACACAATTTATTTCCGCTCAGGCCGCATTTACATGAAGAACAGCTACATTGAAGGTGACGTAGACTACATCTGTGGTGGAGCTACAACTTTCTTCGAAAACTGCCAGATTCACACAATCAACTATGCAAACGGCGGAATCATCGTAGCAGCAGCTGCAGCAGACACAGGTTATTCTTCAACAGTACAGTTTGCCAACGGTTATGTATTCAAAAATTGTTTCATCACCGCAGACGAAGCCCTTGAAGATGCCAAGGACGGTAAAAAAGTAACATTGGGTCGTGGTACATGGGTTGGAGGATCTGCAACAAGCGAAACAGAAACAGGAAAAACTGTATACATCGACTGTGATTTCACAAAAGAACTCAATTCAAAAACATGGAACGACTGGGATTCTGTAAACACAGCTGAAAAGGCATTCTTCCGCGTTCATGGAGCAAAGGGTGCAGGGGCCGCAGCACTCAAGGCTCTTCCACCACTTTCAGCAGCAGATGCAAAAAAATACGCTTCAGCAGAAACTGTTCTCGGCTTCAAACCAGAATTGATTAAATAATGATTATATGGGCGCCACCCGTTCTTGCGAACGGGTCGGTTGTTCCAGGGCTACGGCGTCTACCGCGCCTCCGGTGGCTGAAAAATCAGCCACTGGCTCCGCCACCCTTCCATAACCTGGCGCGTAAAAACAAATTATTGCTGCGCTGATTGAGCCTGTCGAAATCACTGCAGCAATGTAATTCCCAAATATATCCAATCAACTATGAATAAAACACCATTTGTACCCCAGACAGGTTTTGTTTTTCCACAGCAGCCTGATGAACCATTCTTAAAACCAGAAAAAACACGTGAACTTGACATAGAAAACAATTATCCATTTTTGGACAGAAGCTTTGCGGGGCGATTCAACAATTTCATAATTTATACCGCAATTTTTGCAGTTGTATTCAAACTCAACACAATCAGGTACGGCATTAAAATCAAGGGAAAGGAAAACCTTCGCAAAAGCCGCAGGCTTTTTAAAAATGGTGCCATGACCATCTGCAACCATGTTTACCGCTGGGATTTTCTTGCAGTGCTTCAGGCAGTAAAGTGGCGAAGAATCTGGTTTCCTGCACGAAAAGCCAATCTTGAAACATCCGATGCCTATTTGATTCGTGGTGCCGGCGGAATTCCAATTCCTCAGACAAATGCGGCTGCCATTAAATTCAACCGGGCTTTTGACACTCTTCACAAAGAAAAAAAATGGATTCACGTTTTTCCAGAAAGCTGCCGCTGGGATTTCTACCAGCCCATTCGTCCATTCAAGATGGGTGCCTTCAAAATGGCAGCCCGCTACAAAATTCCAATTATTCCAATGGCAATTTCCTACAGAAAACCTACAGGCCTTTACAAATTATGGAACAAAACCGCCCTGATTACATTGAACATTGGTGAACCAATTCTTACAGAAAAACCGGAAGGAATCGGAAGAAACGAATTTTGTGAGGAACTATGCAAAAAAGCCCACAGAACGGTCTGTGAGCTAGCAGGAATAGAAAACAACATCTGGCCCGCATTTACAGAAGAATAACCCCTGTCGGTGGTTGAGCCTGTCGAAACCACCATTCAGAATATTCCCTGTCACAGCAGAAAAACAACCCCTGTCGGTGGTTGAGCCTGTCGAAACCACCACATCTAGTGTAGCAGTCATTTCGACAAGCTCAATGAGCGCTACACTCATTACTTTTGAGACAGCCCCCTCACTCAGAATCTTTCAATTATCTCTTCAAATTCAACGGCCTTGCTTAAATCTTCTGCCCGTGTTTTGTGGGTCTTTACCAGCAGAAAATTCATTCCGGCGTTTTTTGCACCAAGTCCGTCGGTGTCGAATCTGTCACCAATGACCAGACATTTTTCCGGCGCAACTGAATACATTTCTGCAATTTTTAGAAATGGTTCAGCTGCGGGCTTTAAACCACCCAGTTCTTCTGCGCTTAGAAAATTGTCCATCATTGATGTATCAATTCCAACCGCAGCGCAGCGTTCCTTCACCATGCAGTAGTCGCTGAAAACAACAATTTTCTTGCCGTCTTTCTTCAATTTTTCTAAAAGCTGATCCACGCCCTCACGTTTTGTAAAATGCTTCTTCAGCGTTTCCACCATTGCCGGCATATATTTTTCGTGGTACCACTTCTGGACTTTTTCTGGACAGGTTCGGCAAATTTTTCCCAGAGAAGTAAAATATTCTTTTTGAAAAATTTCCGTGCTGCCATAGAAACTCCCCATAATATGATGGCGCAGCTTCCGCTCCTGATTTGCCCAGAAAAGCCGAAGCCCAAGCCGAACCAAAAGCCGTTTGGTAAAACCATCCAGATTATAAAGAGTCCCATCAAAATCAAAAATAAAAAGTTCTATGTCAGTGGTGTTCATATTGAAAATAAAGTGTTGTTTACAAATAAGTTAAATTAGTTCAAAAAAGTGGGACGTAGGCAAAACGAAATTAAGGGGGTACCGTCAACGAAGCGAAGCGTAGCAATCGCGTAGTGAATGACGGGGGATGCCTTGATTTTTTTGCCGTAACTGGGACCCGCTTTTTTGAAATTTTGAATCAGTCTTATAGTAACATTTTTATTTTCTTACAAGGGCCTTGAACATTGCGTGACGATCTTCATTCTGCATAAGAAGGTTCAGCTTGAACTGACCGTCTCTGGCACCCTGAAGAATACATCTTTCCTTGTAAGTTTCAAAAGAATTTTTCTGCAAAGCATGAGGAACAGGATCCTTTACACGGAATGAATCTCTCTTTGCTTCGTATTCAATGTTTACTTCCTTAAGCTTTGAATCCACAGCCTTGTTGAATTCGGCAATTTTATCATCTGCAAGATCGATTTCTTCAAATTCGTAGTAGAAATGGTAAGTTGAAGTTTCAAGCTCAGCAAAACCAATTGCAAATTTTGTCTTGATTCCAGTGTCGGCTTCAGCTCTCTTTACAGCTTCAAGGAACTGGCTTTCGTGAACTTTTTCACCAGTCATAGAGATAATTCCGTTGATTTTCTGAATAAGGCGAATTTTTGGAATTGTGTTGAATTTGCCCTTAACTTCAATCAGGTCGTTCATTGGATAGCGGTAAAGTCCTGACCAGGTTGTGACATAAACTGAATAGCGTTTGCCAACTTCAAGCTCGTGGAGCTGATAGAATTTTGGCTCAGGATTTTCCAGATCCTCTTCTGAGATGAATTCAAAATAATGGTAGTGAGGGAAAAGAACTGTATTGTCGTCGTTGTCCAGAACCAGACCGGAACGGCATTCAGAAGCAAAGTAGCTGAATTCCTGATGAATCATTGTTTCCGGGAATGAACCCTTGAATTTGTCCAGGTAAACCCAGGTGTTTCCAGCCTTCCAGGTTGTAAGAATCTGCATGTCAGGCCAGTAATGCTTTGGAAGAATGTCTGGATGCTGAGATTTAAGTGCACGAAGCTCTGCAGCACGCTTTGGATTTGGTTTAAGTGTTGCTTCAATTACGGCACGAACTTCCGGCTCAATCTTAAGCTTTTTGTTCAATGTACCGTTTTCAATGTCTGTAACGTAGTCATCAAAGAATTCCCTTACATTGTTCTGCATTTCTACGATTGTTGAAGGATTTGCTGTTACGATGATTGTAACGTTCTGCTCAATACCAATGCGCATGATTGTGTAGTAGCGGGCAGTGTAGTCAGAAATTGCAAAAACAGCATCTGGAGCTGAGTGAATTGGACGAACAAAATTCGGAATGTCGCGGCGGGTAACACCTGAAACTGAACCGTAAACTGTGCCGTCTGGAGCAGCACCTTCAATTGCCTTTCCAACGATGGAAATTGTCGTTCCTTCAAAACATCTTGGCTTTGCACGCATAAAGCAGTAGAGCCAGATTTTTGTCATTTTGTTGTAGATGTTGTCATAATATTCGTTTGTGATTGGAATCCATTTAGGCTGGCCTGTTGTACCTGAAGTTGTGGCATACATTTTTGGTTTTCCAGGGAATAGAATGTTTTCCTCACCGTTCTTGTGGCGTTCAACCATTGGGCGTATGTCTTCGTAATCTGTTACCGGAACATTTTTCTGCCACAGTGCAAGCAGTTCATCATCTGATTTTGCTTCAAGAATCTCTGCAAAGTTGTGGGCTTTTCCCCATTCTGTGTCCTTTGCGTAGTCGATGATTCCTCGCAATGTTGTCATTGAAGCTTTTTTACAGTTTTTTGAAGCTTTGATGACCTTGTTGTACTGAATTCTTCCTGCAAAGCGAAGTGCAAAATTGATAAGCCACAGATTCTTTGTCTTTTTCATTTAGATATTTCTCCATACACTATAAAACCATATAATTCTATGGTAAAATTATTCTATGAGAAAATATAATAAAACCATTTTCATTTTGTTTCTATCTGTAGCTACGATTTTTTCAGTTTATTCTAAGAATTTTTCTGTTGATGATGTGTGCAAGTCGCTCACTGAATATAAAGTTACTTCTGGAGATTTTGTTCAGGAAAAATCCTCACCAAAGCTGGCCAGACCGCTTAAATCATCGGGAACCTACATTTTTAGCGAAGATGCAATTCTTTGGAATACAGTAAAGCCATTCAAGACAGCAACGGTCATCACAAAAACTTCAATCACTCAGATTGGGGCAAATGGAAAAAAACCCGTGATGGACGGCTCTTCAAATGAAATGTTCAAGACAATTGCCGCAACTTTGACCGCAGTTTTTACAGGCAGCAAGGAAGCTCTGGAAGAATTCTTTGAGATTTCTGATTTTTCATCTGATTCTTCCAGCTGGAAAATGACACTTACACCAAAAGACAAGACTGTTGGAAGCGCATTGCAGAAGCTGGAACTGTCCGGTGCAATTTCTGCAGCAGAAAAAATCAGCCTGGACGGAATGAAGGTATACCAGAAAGACTCAAACAACACTTCATATACACTTTCAAATCAAAAATATTCTCAGGCACTTTCAGATGAGCAGAAAATTCTTTTTAACTAAAAGAGATGTAACCAGATCTTCAAAGAAAATTTTTACGGCTGCATGGGTTGCATACCACGTTTTTATTGTGGCAGCATTCCTGTTCAGCCTGATTTTTACCCGGGGAATTCACATTGACGCTGATTTCTACAATATGATTCCCGGAACTCAGGAAAGCAAAGCTGCAAAAATCGCAGAAAATTCCATAAATAAAAATTCCAATGCCACAGTTTTTATGCTGGCAAGCCACGAGGATTTTGCTCAGGCAAAGCAGGCAGCTGAAAAAGCTTATTCCGTGCTTTCAAAAAATCCAAAATTTGCTTCATTGGCCTTGTATCAGGATTTGTCCACTTCAACAGAAATCCTGGACTTTCTTGGAAATTACCGATACCAGCTTTTGTCGGAAGAAAATTGTGCTCAGCTTTCTTCTGATGATGGTGCAGAGGAATTTGCACAGACTTCACTGGAAAAAATATTCGGTGGATTTTCTCTCACCGGCTTTGACAATTTGCAGAACGATCCGTTTCTTCTGGATGAAGTGAACCTGACCAGATTCCTTTCCGCAATTTCAGATGCCGGAACTTCAATGCAGCCAAAGGACGGCGTTCTTGCTTCAAAATTCAAGGACAGATGGTACATCATGCTCCGTGGTGAACTTGTTCCAAGTGCCACAAAACTTGCCAGCAAGGAAAACGCAGTTCCAGACATTTACGCAACCTGCCTTCCACTGGAAACAGATGGTGTTCGATTTGTCTTTTCCGGAACCACATTCCACAGCTTTAAAAGCTCCAGCTCCGCAGCCACAGAAATTTCCATTATTTCCACTGTTTCAATGCTGGCAGTTCTTGTAATTTTGCTGGCGGTGTTCAGAACTGGAATCCCGATCATCTGTTCATTTGCTTCAATCTTTATTGCAATGATTGTTTCTTTCTGCGCAACTCATCTTGTGTTTGGAAATCTTCATCTTATGACATTGATTTTTGGAACTTCCCTGATTGGTTCTTCAATCGACTACAGTCTGCATTATTTCATCAACTGGAAGGCAAACAAAACCCTTACCAGAACAATCAGAATCAGACGGCATATTTTTGCAGGCCTTATCCTTTCCCTTATTTCCACAGAAATCTGCTATGCCATGCTTTTGGGCGCACCATTCACAATGCTCAAGCAGATGGCACTGTTTTCATTCGTGGGAATTTTCAGTTCATTCCTCACTGCAACAGGAATGTTCCCGTTGTTCAAAATTCCTGCAGAAGAAAAGCGCATAATTCCGATTTACGAAAAATTGAATGAAAAGCTTTCAGGCAGATCTTTTAAGAAGCTTTCAGTTGCTGTGCCATTGGTAATATTTGTCAGTACTTTAGTTATACTTGGCATAAATCACAGCAAGGTGAAGATTCAGAACAATATTTCAAATCTCTACAAAATGGAAGGCAGACTTAAAGACGACACTTTCCTTGCTTTCCAGGTTCTGAACTACAATCCAACAAGCTGGCTCATTGTAAGCGGTGATACAATGGAAGAAGTTTTGCAGACTGAAGAAAAATTGGCTTCACAAATTCCAGATACCTTCATCAGCACTTCAAAATTCATTCCGTCAATAAAAAGCCAGAAGAAGTCCATTGAATCTGCAAAAAAGCTTCTTCAGTTTGCTCCATCTCAGTTTGAGTATTTTGGTTTTGATGAAGAAGGTTCAAAAATCGCCTGCAAAGAAATGGAATCATTTCTGTCAGAAGCTCCAGCCTATTTGACTCCGGAAAATAGGCTGCCTTCAACGCTTCAGTCACTTCTGAACATGATTTGGATAGGCAAGGTTGACAGCAAATATTATTCCATCATGCTGCCTTCTGCCATTTCTGAGGAATCAGCATACATAAAAATCGCTTCTGAAAATGAAAATGTGTATTACGAAAACAAAGTTAAGGACATCAGTTCCAGCCTGGATCATCTTACAAATCTGATTGTAATGATGTTCTGCCTTTCATTCGTCGTGATCATTGTGATTATGAAATTCTTCTACACCTGGAAGGAAACTTTAAAAATTGCTTCAATTCCTGTGCTCAGCGTTCTGGTGATTCTGAGCGTGTTCACCATTGCCGGCTTAAAATTGGAATTCTTCTGTATAACCGGCATAATATTGGTGTTCGGGCTTGGGTTGGACTATGTAATCTACAAACTGGAAAACAAATCCAACAGTCTGGAAACCTTTGCCATTGCCTTAAGCTTTGTCACAACAGCACTGAGTTTTGGAGCACTGGCCTTAAGCAGCTTTGTACCGGTTCATGTGCTTGGACTTTCTATCTTCAGTGGACTTATCACAGCCTTTATCTGTGCGATATTATAGAATTATGAAAAATTACTTGTTTCGAATCAAACTCTACGCATTGCTGACACTTTCCCTGATTTTTGTTTCCTGTGCTTCATCAAACATGGCCGGATCAAATTTGAACAAGGTCTTTGTCACAAACACAAACCGGGTGGATCTTCTGCCAACAACTGCAATTACAGAAAATCTGGAGCAGTATCAGTTTTTTGAAGGAAATTTTGGAAAAGATTCATTCAACTCAATGCTTTATTTGCAGGCTGATTCAACACAGATTACGGTTCTGCTTCTGAACGAATTTGGAATTGAAATGGGTTCAATTTATTATGACGGGATGAATGCAATTTTGGATTCCAGTATTTTTCCAAAAAATTTGAAGTGTGAGTACATTCTTTTGGATTTGCAGAACGCCTACGCAGATTCACTCCAACTGAAGGAACATTACGCAAAATACGGCCTTGAATTTGCAGAAAACGGAACTGAACGTACAGTAAGCAAGAAGGGCAAGACAATCGAAAAAATAACCAGAGCAGATAATCAAATCACAATCACAAACCTGCTCCGCGGCTACGAATACAAATTAACCTCAGAAGAATAAAAAAAGAGACCTCCGGCTCAAGGCCGAAGGTGACAATTATTGCAAAAAAAATGCGCCACGAATGGCGCATAAATCTAAAACTTGTCTATTACGACTGAACAGAAGTGTTTCTTACAACAACATCATGTGCTGAACCTTCGCTGATTGTAGTAGCAGAAACCAAAGTGATCTTTGCTTTTTCCTGCAATTCAGGGATGCTCAAAGCACCACAGTTACACATTGTGTGAACAACCTTTTTCAAAGTCATGCCAACACCGTCGTGCAAGTGACCAGCGTATGGAACGTAAGAGTCAACGCCTTCTTCAAAAGCCATTGATTTCTTTCCGCCCAAGTCATAGCGCTGCCAGTTGCGGGCACGGTTAGAACCTTCACCCCAGTATTCCTTAACATAGTTGCCGTTGATTACAAGCTTGTTAGAAGGAGATTCTTCAAAGCGGGCAAAGTAGCGGCCCAACATTACAAAGTCAGCACCCATAGCCAAAGCCAAAGTTACATGGTAGTCATGAACGATACCACCGTCTGAACAGATAGGAACGTAGATACCAGTCTTCTTGTAGTATTCATCGCGAGCCTGGCCAACTTCAATAGTTGCAGTAGCCTGACCACGGCCAATACCTTTCTGTTCACGAGTGATACAGATAGAACCACCACCAATACCAATCTTAATGAAGTCAGCACCAGCGTCAGCAAGGAAGTTAAAGCCTTCAGCATCTACAACGTTACCTGCACCAACCTTTGCGTTAGGCCATTTTTCGTGGATGTCTTTGAGGGCTTTAGCCTGCCAGTAAGAATACCCTTCAGATGAGTCAAGAACGAAAACGTCTGCACCAGCTTCAAGAAGGGCAGGAACGCGTTCCATATAGTCGCGAGTGTTGATACCAGCACCAACAATGTATCTCTGTTTTGAATCAAGAAGTTCAAGTGGATGAGCAGCGTGAGTAGAGTAGTCCTTGCGGAAAACAAGGCTTACAAGGTTGCCGTTCTTGTCAACGATTGGAAGCTGGTTAACTTTCTTTTCCCAGATGATTTCGTTTGCTTCAGAAAGAGAGATTCCGTCTTTTCCAGTAACAAGTTCATCAAGACCAGTCATATAGTCCTTAACCTTTGAACCAGCTGGACAGTGACCAATGCGGAAGTCCTTTGAAGTGATGATACCAACCAGCTTTCCGTTTGCACTGCCGTCTTCAGTAACAGCAACAGTCGAGTGACCAGTCTTTTCACTCAATGCAACAACTTCTTCCAAAGTCTGTTCTGGGCGGATGTTAGAATCAGAAGTAACAAAACCAGCCTTATAAGCCTTAACGCGTGCAACCATTGCAGCCTGATCCTCAATTGTCTGAGAACCGTAGATGAAAGAAACTCCACCTTCTTTAGCCAAAGCAATTGCGAGCTTGTCATCAGAAACAGCCTGCATAACAGCAGAAACCATTGGAATGTTCATGCTCAAAGGAGATTCTTCACCAGCCTTTTTGTTAAAACGAACGAGCGGAGTCTTAAGACTAACATTGTCCGGAATACAGTCCTCACTGGAATAGCCAGGAACCAAAAGATACTCACCAAAAGTGTGAGAAGGCTCAGAAAAATAGAATGCCATTTGAATCTCCTTATCTAATTTTTATACGAATTTCAAAAAGTGTAATTGAATAATTATAGCAAATTTGAATACCCTATTCAATTTACTCAACGTATTCGACTACAAATTTATTGATGATGTTTTCAATTACCGCAGGATAAAGATCAACCAGAGCATCCTTGTTGTATTTTCCGCCCATATTGCGTACAGATTCAGAAGATTCTGCCATATATTCCTTGTTTACAACTTCTTTGCCCTGAGCATCGATAAAGTGAACCTTCATTTTAACAACAGCAGTAACATCGTTAAGGTTCTTTTTCTTGTCAAATTCAAACTGAGCTGAGACAAGAGCCTTTGCACCAAGTGCACCCATCAGCATACGTGCTTTTTTTGCACCCATTGTCTGCATATTTGACTGGTAGCCTGTTGCACTGATGGTAGGATCCATAAATCCAAGAAGGGATGCACCCTTTGCGTAGATGTAGTCGTCAGATTTGGTAACGAAATCTTTGTCCAGAACTTCAAAGCCGCCGATTTCAGCCAGGGCTCTTCGAAGATAATCTTCAGCATAATCAAGGCGGTCTTGAGCTGTGAGATATTCAGGATTTTTGCCTTCAAGGTATTTGTTTACTGAAGCAGTGAGGGCGCTGTCTGCATCTTCATCAGTTTCATAATTATCATCAACAAGATAAAGTGAAGGATTTCCATCAACACCAATAACAGCAACCGGTGAAAATTCACTCAACGAAACCTTTGTAGAAGCACAACCAGCCAAAGAAAGACCAGCAACCAAAGTCAGACCCAAAATAATTTTGTTCAATTTCATTTATAACTCCAAATTTTTATT
Source organism: Candidatus Treponema equifaecale (assembly GCA_018064905.1). Lineage (GTDB taxonomy): Bacteria > Spirochaetota > Spirochaetia > Treponematales > Treponemataceae > Treponema_D > Treponema_D equifaecale. The sequence continues at coordinate 4,496 of JAGHUJ010000164.1, read as the reverse complement.
CCTGATTATAGAACAAAATTATACTGAAAAAGGTACAAATAATCGAGAACAGCTGATTTTATTTGGAATCCAGAATTGGTTTCAGCTCATCAACAGAAGTTTCCAGTTCCTTGCTCACAGTTTCCTTTGCAATTTCTTTGAGCTCAGTTTTTTCTCCGGAATTGAAGTCAGAAATCAAGAAGCAGTCCACGGAGATTCCCTTTTCCTTCAGCAATTCAGAAATTTCTTCAAAGCCTTTGTTGAATTTGCTTTCGTTTAATGGGTGAGGGCCGGCATCACCAATAAGAATGACTTTTTTAACAGCATCGGACTTCCATTTAAAGCCGTCACCACAAGAATAAAGTGCTTCATAAACGGCTTCTTCCCTGTCACCGCCACCTTTAACAGAAACATTTTTTATATTTTTAGAAAAAGAGCTGGCAGATTTTGTGAAGCTGAAAATTTTTACAGGAAGACCTTTTGTTTTGAATTCATCACCGTAATCCTTGTAAAACAGCAGGCCAAGCCGAATGTTCTTGAATTCCTTCATCTGTTCATTAAAAATTGGAAGCCACTGTTCTCTAAGCTCCACAAAATCATCTTTCATGCTTTCCGTGGCATCAATGGCAAACACCAGGTCGATTTTTTCAGCACAATCCAACTCTTCAATTTCTTCTTCCAGTTTTTCAGCAAGTTCACCCTGCTTTATAATGTGGAACACCTCGCCATCACCGATTTCAGCAATTTCAGAAAAGGCCTTTTCTTTTTCCAGATCAGTCAGAATTAAAGAAAGGTGATTGTCAGCCCATTTACCGATTGTGTCACAGAATTTTTCAGAAAAAGTCCGGACATTGACAGTCATTCCGTTTTCAAAAGTACATTCCCCCTGAACCTGAATAACATAGCCATAATACATTTCCTTTGGAACATAAATGTGAAAGCATTCACCCAGAATTTCATGAATTTCAACAGTGGAAGAAGCCAGCGGATTTGGTGTGCGTTCATTTTTGAATTTAGAAGAATTTCCATAGGTGTAGCGAACCTCTTTTCCATTTACAGAATTTGGAACTTTGGCACGCATCAAAGAAAGGTCAGGATCGTTGTAATTGTCATTTTCAATCAGAAGGGAAATGCTCTGAATGTCACCACGTTTTTTAACAAAAAGATGAGCACCGTTTCCGTCCATGACAAGATGCTCAGAATCTTCAGGTAAAACCAGAATGTCATCCTGAGTCAGCAAAAGATCATAATCCTTCTGAACAACAACTTTTTTGGATTTTTTTGCAGAAAAGCAGCTAAAAGCACAGAGAAAAATGAGAACACCAAAAACAAATTTCTTCATATAGAAAAAATAGCACAAAGAATCTCACAAGTCCACGAATTTTGGAACACACACGGATTCAATATTTTTGGGAGGAGACTAGTTTGTAGATTCTGCCTGCTTTAATTCTTCCTGAATTTCCTGCACATCCGAGAGTTCAAGACCTGTATAAGTGATTATTTTTTCTGAAGGTTCATTTGCAAGCAACATTTTTTTTGCGATAGTTTTAGCCTTTTCTTCCATTGCACGATCCTGCACATCCCATTCATGGAGTTGATAAGCCATATATTGATTTATCCAAGACTGCTCGAATTTGCCTGATTCTACCATATTATCAATCTCCTTTGTAAGCGTGGATTTTGCGGACTTGCTCGTAAGATAGTCCAAAAATGCTTTGACTTCCGGTTTCTCTTCCTTCGCGAAAGCACTTGCATTATAAATCAACACTGTGGATTTGTCATTAAGTTGGGCATTTGGATTTTCAGAACAACTTCTTTTGAATGTATAACGAGGTAATTCCAGTCCAAAAGGATCGTAGGTACAGATGAATATCACGTAACTTTCCTTTAGCTGTGAATATTTCATTCCCTTCGAAAGCAGATCAGAATCCATCATTGACTGGTAGTAGCGGCATCTTTTTCCAAGAGACTTTTCTTTGTAGGTCTGAATCTCAACATCAAAGCAACGATTACCGTCCGTTGTGTATACATCAAGACGAATACCTTTTTTACTGTAGAAAAGGTCGATGTGTTTTTCAAGCTTAGGATATTCAATCTTTTTGATTTTCACATCAAGAAGAAGCTCAAGCACTTTTCTGCATATTTTTGGATTTTTCATCACCTCTGCAAACATGAAGCTGTCCGCAAAAGTAAGTTCTTCAATTGGTTTCATTTTCATAAAAGTCTCCTGAATAAAAGTTGCGAGAAAAAATCTCTCAACTATAAATAAAAAAAAATGTTCAAATTCGGCAAGATTTTATGAAAAAAGTGAAAAAAATTTGATTTTTTTACTGAAGGTGGTGAAGATAAAAAAAAAACGGACTAAAAATGAAGTTTCCTTCAAAATTAGTCCGCCGTTTAAAAACTGTGGGAACTGAATTAACTCAATTCACCATCAGTTTATGTGTTGCTGTTTGTAATGGAAGAAATTACTCTTCTACAACTTCAGCTGCTGCGTATGTGCTTGCATACTTAACTTTTGCGTTCATTGTTTTTCCGCCATAAACGTTTGCATAAACAGCACATGTCTGCTGGTCAACAATAGCTTTTGACATATCTGTAGGATTTTTCTTTGCTACATATCCAAGATCATCAGCTGGAATTACTACTGTAGTTGTAATGGCAGTCTTTTCTGAATCTGCGATATCAGCAGTTGTAACAGCACCGTTATAAATGTCTACTTTGTATCCACCATTGTAAGATGTATATACACGTTTTGTTTTTGCTGCGTTCCAACTGAACTCACCATCTTCATAAACATCGATTGTGATTACGAAGTTACCATCAGCATCTGCTTCAACAGCTGAATCTGCGATATTGTAAGTAGCATTGCTTGAAAGTTTGAGGTATTCTGTTTCAGTTGCGTTACCAACAGCTGCAGCATCTGTATTTTCTTTATTTTCTTTACCAGCAGCTGATGCTACACCAAAGTTGTTAGCCTGAATATCAACTACATCTTTGTACATAGAAACATAAGGTCTAACCTTGTTGTTCATATAGCTCAAACCAACGATACAGAATCTGCGAGTATCTTTAGCTGCGCGAGAATACTTTCCGTCTTTACCAGCTGCTTCCAAATCCCACATGTAACCAATTGCACCAGCACCATTGTCAGACTTGTTCAAAGTAATCTGTGTCAAAGCACCAGAATGTTTGTTAGTTGTAGTTTCGTAACCACGTTTTACAGCAGTTGCATCTTCGTTTTTGAAGTTGATTGTGAAGTTATCGCTGTTATCTTTTGTAATGATGTTGAAATCATCATCAGAATCTTCACCACAAGATGCAAAACCAAACACCAAAGAAAGTGCCAAAGCACTACCAAAAAGAACATTAGAATAGTGCTGTTTCCTCGGTTTTGTATATATTTTCTGGCGCGGTCTCGTTTTTATATACAAAATTTCCAGAAATTGTTTTTTCACCTGTGCTTAAATGCTTATTTTTGTATATATAAAATCAATTCTTTCAATAATATATACAATTTTGCAGCTTTGAATATTCAAAATGTATATATATTCGTCTTTATCCCACAAAATATATACATTTTCAGGAAAAATGGACTTCTCCAAAATCAAATAAATCTGAATTATGTATATATTTTTCAACTTTCGCCTCAAATATATACAAAACACCAATTCAAAACCAAAAATTCACTATAATCGCCCGATGGAGGAAAATCGAAATGATTTATGGATATATTCGGGTGAGCACGGACAAGCAGACGGTGGAGAACCAGCGGTTTGAGATTCTGAACTATTGCCAAAAGAACAATCTGGAGATCAACGGCTGGATTGAAGAAACAATCAGCGGCACACAAAACTACCGCAAACGCAAGCTAGGCAGGCTTCTTTCAAAAGTCAGGAAGGATGACACCATAATAAGCGCGGAACTTTCAAGATTTGGACGAAATCTGCTTATGGTCATGGAAATTCTGAACATATGCATCAACAAAAAATGCAGGGTCTGGACAATCAAGGAAAATTTTAAGCTGGAAAACGACATTCAATCAAAAGTTCTGGCATTTGCTTTTGGACTCAGTGCAGAAATCGAACGAAACCTCATCAGCCAGCGGACAAAAGAAGCCCTTGCCAGAAGAAAATCACAGGGAATGAAACTTGGGCGCACATCCGGAAAGCGTGGCCAGCTGAACGAAATCTGCATAAAAAATCAATCAAAAATAATCAAATTAATAGAAGAAAACACATCAAAAAAAGAGATTGCACGGCGCTTAGGAATTTCAAAAAGCACATTGTACCGTTTTATGACCTACACAGGCCTCTACACGCCAACAAAAAAATCCACAGAAAAATGGAAAAGAGGAATTTATCAATAAAAATTCAAAATTTTTCATCTTGAGGGGCGGGACGAAAATTGAATCACGTTGTTCCGGCTATCCAGGGCTACGGCCTTCGCCTCCGACCAAACGCAAGCGTTTGTTCTCGCTGCGCTCGCCCTTCCTATCCGGCGTAGGCAGAATCAGA
>JAGHUJ010000162.1 GCA_018064905.1 Candidatus Treponema equifaecale | reverse complement strand
AGCTTGTTTTCCTCACATATTTTTGAAAGACATGCCTGCGTTGCTTCAGTCTGATTCTTTTCCAGCCCGTAAATTGCTATAACCTTTCTGCTGTTTGCAAGCACAAGGCACAGACAGAAAATCAGCATAAGTGCAAGACCTGCTGTTCCTATCAAAATCATTTTTTTATCCAGCTTTGGCAGTACAAAGGCCTTCTTTTCTTTCTGATTCTTGGAATTTTTCATAATCTCAAACCTTTTTAATGAAAATTTTGAATAATAAATTTTAGGGCACTTCCAAAAATTAAAGTTTTTAGAAGTTCCTTATAAAGTATCGGCATTTTTTTTCGATATTCAAGATATGCGCATATTATTTTCAATTTGTTTTATCATTTCAATAAGTTCATGTCTTCTTCCAGCTCAAACTGAGTCAGATTCTCTTTATAAGCTTCCGGAAACTGTTGCCGAAACTTCTGAAGGTCCAAAATCCGGCTTTATGCTGGCGGGAAGTGAATCCGGTCTGTACAAAATCACTTCAAACAGAACAGCAATTCCTTTGTGGACAAGCGGAAAAGTGAACAAAATTCTCCGTGCCGACGACCTTTCTTCGGGAAGCAAAAAGACTCACTGGTATTTCCTCACAAATCAGGGCATTGTTCACAGTTCGGATTTGAACATCTTTAGTTTGCGCAATGAAGGCCTCCCATTTCTGACTATTAAAAAATACAACGGAACCGACACTGTCTTTGTAAAGCAGCCTGCTCAGCTCAAAGACCTTGCCGTTCATCCGGAAGATTCTAATATTCTCGTAACTGCAACAAAAGACAATGTATATATTTCCTATGACGGTGCCATGAACTGGGAAAGTCTTGGTTCTTCTTCTGTTACTGCCGGAGCAAAGGCTGTTGCTGTCTGCAATGTCTACAATCCTGATGGTACTGCAAATCTGGTTGTTTTCATGTCTCACCCGATTTACGGTTTCTCCTACTGCATTCCTCAAAAAAGCAAAAAATGGACTGACTGCCACGGTGGTTTTGAAATCATGCCAACTCAGTCATATCCTGATGAAATTTCTGACATTGCCACTGTTTTAAAAATTGACGAGCAGGGTAACAAAAGCACCGAAATTTATGTTTCTCAGACTTATAGACCTAAACTTTACAAATTCAATTGGGAAGCAAAGCGTGCTGAAATTATTTATTCTGGAACTGAACCTTTGGATACTATAGACGGACTTTATTGGGACGGTACAAAAATCATCTATGCTCGTCCTGGTGAAGTGGCTTCTTTTAATCCTTCTACACTTGCTTCAGATTATCCGCCTCCTGAATACAACAAATGGCGCAGCTACTTCAATGTGCTTGCAAAAAATGACTACATAAATTCTGTATGGATTCCAAATTCTACTGACGAAAATCATCCTGGCCTTTGCTTGAACGAGCTTTGGCTTCTCTATCCGGATGACATCAACAATAAATATGCTCAGAAAGCTGACAATCACAAGTCAATTTATGTTCAGTCTCACCATCTTGTAACTCAGAAGGGCATAGACAAGTATCTGGGCATAATCAAAGCCAATGATCTGGACTCAATGGTTATCGACATGAAGGATGATTTTGGCATTCTTCGTTTTGAACCAACTGATCCGATTGTAAAGGAAAAAGGTTTTGTCTCTCCAAACTGGAAAATTGATTTGAACACTTTCGTTCCTCAGATGAAGAAGGAAGGAATTTATCTTATTGCCAGAATTGTTACTTTTAAGGACAAACATCTTGCCGGCTATGACAAAAAACAGTACGCAGTCTGGGATAAAGCACTCAAAAAACCGTGGAAAGGTATTCAGGGTTATGAAAAGGTGAAGGATGAAGCCGGAAACGAGACTGGTGCTACAAAAACTCTGTATTACGATGAGGACTGGGTTGATCCATATTCTCCTGAAGTCTGGGAATATTTTGTTCATATTGCTCAGGATCTGGTTAAGCAGGGATTTGATGAAATTCAGTTCGACTACATCCGATTCCCAACTGATGGCCGCAACATGGCAAATGCTCAGTTCCGCTGGAGAAGTGAAGGTATGGACAAGGAATCTGCCCTGACTTCATTCTTAAGCTATGCCCGTGAAAATATTGATGCTCCAATTGGAATTGATATTTACGGTGCAAACGGATGGCATCGTTCAGGAACCAGAACTGGTCAGGATGTGGAAATGTTCGCTGAATATGTGGATGTTGTTTGTCCTATGTTCTATCCAAGTCATTTTGGAAATTCTGACTTCAACTATGAGCCTGTGAGCGAACGTCCTTACAGAATTTACTATTATGGAACCTACAGAAACACTGTCATCGGAAGAAACAAGCTTGTCATTCGTCCGTGGGTTCAGGCCTTCTATTTGAATGTGCCTTATGACAGAAAATGGTACAACAAAAATTATGTTACTCAGCAGGTTTACGGTGTCAGAGATTCTGTGAACCGTGGCTATATGTACTGGAATGGTGTCTGCCGTTATGATGACATTTCTCCAGATGTTGGAAATTCGAAATATACAGGCCCTTCATTTGAAGCCGATCCGAAATTCAGAAAGCCTGCGTTGAGCGGTGGTTCAAAGGCTGGTGAATATCCTGAGCAGGATGAAAAAGTGAACAATGGACCTGTTGAAAATCCTAATGTGGATTACAGCGCCTGGGATTCGATTCGTGAGCAGGAAAACCGTGACAAATCATCTTTTCCAAAGCTCAGCGATTTAAAGAAACTGTGGCAGGCTTATGGAGATTCGTAAATGACAAACCTTGGCTATACTCCTGAAGAACCTATTGCTGCCATTGCCACTGCTTTGGCTCCCGGTGCTCTTGGAATTGTCAGGGCTTCAGGTAAAAATTGCATTGAACTTCTCTCTAAATGTTTCTCCCGGCCAAAGGCTTTGCTTGCTGCTGAGGGAAACACAATTGTCTACGGATGGATTTTGCAGCCTGAAAACTGTGCAGAAACCGGGGCTAAAATCGACGAGGTTTTGGTTTCTGTTTTCCGTGCTCCAAGAAGCTTTACCGGTGAGGACATGGTGGAAATCAGCTGCCATGGAGGTGTGAATGTTGTTCAGAGCGTGTACAATTTGCTTTTGGGCAACGGTTTTAGGCAGGCCGAAAAAGGTGAATTTACTTTCAGAGCATATATCAACGGCAAAACTGACCTTACAAAAGCTGAGGCTGTCCGTGAAATTATTGATTCTAAAACTAATGTGAGCCGTTCCCATGCTGCAGGACGACTGGCGGGAAATTTGTATGATACAATTGACGGCGTAAAAAAGCTGGTGGTTGATACCCTGGCTGCCATTGAGGTTGAAATTGAATATCCTGAAGATGAGGAGACCATTGCGGATTCCTTTGATTCTGCAGAACTGACGAAGGCTAAAACTGCGCTGGAAGAACTGGCTGGCTCATGGAAGGCTGAAAAAATTTATCAGGACGGAGCAAGGGTTGTGCTTTGCGGCCGTACAAATGCTGGTAAATCTTCACTTTTCAATGCATTGCTTAAAGAAGACCGGGCAATTGTCAGCGACATTGAAGGCACCACCAGAGATTTTATTGAAAGCTGGATTGATTTTGACGGAATCCCGGCCAGACTTTTTGATACTGCAGGACTTCGACAGACTGACGATGTGATTGAAGCTGTTGGTGTGGAGCGCACGCGGGATTTAAGTGAAGAGGCTGATTTGATTTTGTATCTGGTGGATTCTGTTTCCGGAATGAATGACGAGGACAGAAGCTTCATCAGCAATTATATAGAAAGAAACAGCAAAATTCCGTTGATTCTTGTCTTCACAAAGGCTGATGCGTCTTCACAAAAGCTTTCTGAAAAAAATGCTTCAGATAGGGCTTGTACTAAGCTTCCACAATCCATTGAAAAATCTTCTGTTTCCATCAGTTCAAAGACGGGACAGGGGCTTTCAGAGCTTTCTACTGCTGTCAGAAATGCACTCAGCCTGGCAGAAAAATCTGAAAGAAACCAGACGGGACTTGGTTCAGAGCGGCAGAAGGTTTGTGTTGAGCAGGCTCTTGAATGTGTGAACCATGCGCTGGAACTTACAGAGGACTATGCGCTTGATGCAGTTGTTCAGGATCTGGAGGACTGTCTGGATTTTCTTGGCGAGGTTACTGGAGAAGTTACACCGGACGATGTTCTGGGTTCGATTTTTTCAAGATTCTGCGTAGGAAAATAGAAGTAGAAAATTCAAATTGCGAAACAATGGTTTGTTTGATAGAATTATAGGATATAGTAAAGAGAGGTTTTGACAGGTGAAAAACATTTTTAATTTCAGAAAGGCTGCGGCATTGATTCTGGCCGTTTCTTTCTGCCTTCCGTTGTTTTCTCAGGAAGTGGACATAAGCGCAGTTTACAGGCAGGTTGATTCAGCATTGGAAAGCCGTTCTGCAGATGCGATTTCTGAGCTTCTTAAGAAGTACAGAGGAACTTCAGCTTATTCAATGATTGAGTCATACACGCTCAAAAAGACTCGTCAGCTGATTATTTCTGATGATCTGGAGCTGGCCCGTTCAACTTCTCTTGCTGTAATTGACAACAATATTGAAAACTTTGATGCCATCGATCTTTATTCATACATTGACAAGGCAATTCTGAACGAACAGGCTTATCAGCAGGCTCTTGAAAACAGACGCCGTCTTGAAGAAGAACGAATCGCTGCTTTAAATGCCAAATCAAAGCAGAAAATCGAGAACCGCGGAAACTATCAGATTGTAAACACTGCTTCTGGTCGTGAAGTTTATATGAACGAAAGAAACGCTTCATTCAGCACTTACGACTGGACTGTAAAGCTTGGTCTGGCTGATTTTATGTACCAGATGATTTCAGGACTTGATGCTTCCAAATATGCCGTTGAAGAATACACAAGTTTAAAATACGGTCTGGCCTTCGGATTCGATCTGTTCTATCCTACAGAAAGATTTGTTTTCGGAACAAACCTTTCAGCAGATGCACTTATTCTTACAATGGGGCAGGGCGAACAGGAATTCATTGCTTCAGCAAAACTTGTGCCAGAAATTGCCTTTGCTGATTTGAGCAAGCATTTGTTCTTCAGATTTGGTGTTGGCTTGAATGCTCTTGCTACAAACGATGTAACTTTGTCTGGCTCTGAAGAAACCTTCTTCACACCACTGGTTGGTATCGCTTTGGACAATTTGAATCTTGGTGCTGTAAAGGCAAAGGCTTTCTGTGATTACGATTTTGGAAGTCTTGCTTACGAAGATATCAACCTTGCCATGGAATTTGGAGCTTCCCTCTTGTTCCCACTGGTTGAAAACGAACGAACAAAAATCGGAATTGAGCTTGGAGCACAGGATCTTCTTCTTATGAGAAACCCTGGCATGGAGAATAGAGTTAAATTCACATTCGCAATTGGAGTAGGAAATGTTCAGAAATAAAAAATCTATTTTTGCGGCTCTTGTAATGCTGCTGACAGGAATGTTTGCTTTTGCGGATCTTCCTGAAGAAATCATCAAGAAGCAAGTTGATATGGTAAATACTGAGCTTGAGGCAAATAAAGTGCCGGATGCTTACAACCGCGTAAACACCTTGCTCAAAACCTTTAACGATACAACACAGTTTCCTGGCAATGTAACATATATCGCCAGCTCAACCTACAGCAAATATTTGGATTATATCGATTCAAATAAACAGTATGCAGTTGCAGAAGAGGTTGAGAACAATCTTAAGATTTATTCTGGAATTGTGAACGCAAACCTTCAGTCAAAAATCGTAAAGATCAAGGCTAAGGCCTCAGCTGCAAAAGAAGCTCAGTCTGTTGCCCGCGAAAAGGCAATGATGGACACACTTCAGTCATCTTCTGAGACAACTGCAAAGGCTATCCAGGAACAGTCTGAAAGTACAGCAAAGGCTATTCAGGAACAGTCTGAGAAATTTGCAGAACAGTCAGAAAAGACAACTTCCGCAATTCAGAGCATGGCAGAAATCACAGAAAAGAATGCAGAAATGCAGACAAGTGCCCTTCACTCAATCGGAAAATGGATTGGCTGGGTTCTTCTTGGCATTGCCATTCTTGCACTTCTGATTTTCCTGATCTTTATGTTCATGGCTTCTACTTCACGCCATCAGACAGCACAGTTTGATGCAACTCTTAAACTGGTTGCAGGAATGCAGCAGCAGAACAATCAGCTTTTGCTGGGCGGTGTAACTGATTTCAGCGGAATGGGCGTTCAGGGACTTAAATATGCAGGAAGTTCACGCTGGGGTGTTGATGCTCTTCCGGCACCTGAAATGAATGATGAAGAAAAAGCCGAGCTTAAGCAGCTTGTTGTGGATTGTGAAAAACTTGGTTCAGAAATTGATGCTCTCACAGGGCGCAAGAACAATTCAAAGAACGTAAGTGAATTGGTTTACAAGCTTGCAATGAGACTTGGATTAAATCAGAATTCTGCAATGGCATATTTCTGTGCATCAATGGTTTACGATGCCGGTTTTAAGGCAATTCCAGAGGAGCTTCTGGAAGCTGAAACTCTTACTGACGAGCAGCGTGCAGAGCTTAAGAACCATGTCGGAAAATATGAAGAATTCCTGGGATTCGTTCCAAGAAAATACTGGAAAATCTTTGAAGAAGCCGCACTTTATCACCATGAGAACATGGACGGTTCAGGTTATCCAGAGGGACTTAAGGGAGACAAAATCCCACAGATTGCCCGCCTGATCCGTGTTGCTGAAAGCTACAGTTCTCTCATTAGCCGCCGCAACTACAAGGAAATTCTTGATAAGGAATCAGCAATCGAAGAACTTTCTTCAAAACCTCAGCTTTATGATGTTGATGTTGTAAAAGTGCTCGATGCAATCGTTTAGGATTTGTTAAAATTCTATCGAATAAAATCAAAAAAATTGATATGATTTATGGGACTGCAAAATACGCAGTCCCATTTTTATTTTAACAAGGGGTGGTTGAGCCTGTCGAAACCTCACCCTGTTGCATTGAGAGTATATTATGTGTGGAATTGTCGGTTATGTAGGTTCTAAAGAAGCAACTCCTGTCTTGATCAACGGTCTTAAAAAACTTGAATATCGCGGATATGATTCTGCCGGTATTGCAGTTTTGTCGGAATCTGCTGATGAAATTCTTGTAAGAAAATCAAAGGGAGCGCTGAAATTTCTTGAAGCAAAAATCGCTGATGAAGTAATCAAGGGTTCTGTTGGAATTGGACACACTCGCTGGGCTACTCACGGTGAACCAAGTGACCTCAACTCTCATCCACACACAAATGTTTCAGGCACAATCGCTGTTGTTCACAACGGTATCATTGAAAATTATGCAAAACTTAAGGCATGGCTTCAGGATCAGGGAATCGTTTTTAGAAGCCAGACTGATACTGAAGTTATCGCACACCTCATAAACTATTTTTACGAAAAATCAGGTGAACTTTTCAAGGCAGTTCTTGAAACCCTTCATAAGCTTGAAGGAAGTTATGCACTTGGAGTAGTTTGTACAAAATATCCAGACAGACTCATTGCAGCAAGAAAAGAAAGTCCTCTCATCGTAGGACTTGGTAAAGATGAAAATTTCATTGCTTCTGATGTTCCTGCAGTTCTGGAATATACCCGTGATGTTTACTATTTGGATCAGAAAGAAATTGCCGTTCTTTATTCTGACCATGTTGACTTGTTCAATGAAGACGGAGAAAAAATCCACAAGGAACCAAGTCATGTTGAATGGGATTTGTCATCTGCAGAAAAAGATGGATACGCTCACTTCATGCTCAAGGAAATTCACGAACAGCCAAAAGTTCTGGATGCAACAATTAAGGCTCATGTGGTTTACGATGAAAAGAAAAATCCAGTTGATTTGACCTTCAGCAAGGAAATTGAATCAGACAGAATCAACGAAATGATTCAGAACGCAAAGAGAATCGTAATTACAGCCTGTGGAACTTCATATCACGCAGGAATGGTTGGAAAATACGCTTTTGAGAAATTTGCAAGAATTCCAACTGTTGTTGATGTAGCTTCTGAATTCCGTTACAGAAATCCAATTCTGAACAAGGATGATGTATTCATCGTAATTTCACAGTCTGGAGAAACAGCTGATACTCTGGCTGCAATGAGACTTGCAAAGGAAAACGGAGCAAAGGTTATTGCAATCACAAACGTAGTTGGTTCAACAGTTAGCCGTGAAGCAGACTTTGTAATCTACACTCTGGCTGGCCCAGAAATTGCTGTTGCTTCAACAAAGGCATATACAACTCAGCTGGCCTGTCTCTATATGATTTCAATGATGTTCGGCTACAAAAACGGCAAATTACCGGAAGCTGAATACAAAAAGCTCTTGAACGAACTGATTAAGATTCCAGAACTTTCACAGAAAATCCTTGAAAACCAGGAAGATGTTCAGAAATTTGCTTCAAGACAGTTCAATAAGTCAAAGATTTTCTATATTGGCCGCCAGTTTGACTCGGCTTCATCTCTTGAAAGTGCCCTCAAACTTAAGGAAGTAAGTTACATGCACTGTGAAGCCTTTGCAGCTGGTGAACTTAAGCACGGTCCAATCGCATTGATTGACAATGATACTCTGGTTGTTGCAATTGCAACTTGCCCTGAACTTTACGAAAAGCTTGTTTCAAATATTGTAGAAGTAAAGAGCCGCGGTGCAACAACAATGTGCATTACTCAGAACAAGGCAGAAATGAGCAAGGCCTGTGACGAAATCCTTGAAATTCCAGAAACAGATTCTACATTGGAAAGCATCCTTTCAATAATTCCAGCACAGCTCTTTGCATATTACTGTTCTGTTCAGAAGGGAATCGATCCAGACAAACCAAGAAACCTGGCAAAATCAGTTACAGTTGAATAACAAGAATAAAAAATCCATCCTTGGATTTTTTATTCAAGTGATGGGGCTGTCCCAAAAGTAATGAGTGTAGCGCTCATTGAGCTTGTCGAAATGACTGCTACACTATATGTGGTGGTTTCGAGAGCCTCAACCACCGCAAATCA
>JAGHUJ010000098.1 GCA_018064905.1 Candidatus Treponema equifaecale | reverse complement strand
GTTTTTGGGGTGTGGTGCAGATGCTGACGATTACAATGATAATATCTCCATAAAAATCAATCAAAATGAGTTAACCCTTGTTTATGATAATGCGGATTTTAAGACTTTTACATTAACAGCTGAACTTACGGGTTTTGAAAAAGATGATAAAATTTCCTGGTCTTCAAGTGATAATAAAATTGCTACAGTTTCAAATGGAATTGTTACGGCTGTTGGAAGGGGAAATGTAAATATCTATGCAAAGAATAGTGAAAATCCAAACAAACCGGCAATTTGCAAGGTGACGGTTCTGAATTTTTCACAGGCTCCTATTTATACTTTGACAATTCCTGGTGGAGATGATTATTTTACAGTTGGAAGCGATGCTCAGTATGACGGATCAATGCTCAAAGTTGATTCTAAAGGCAAAGTGACTTTTACGACATCTTCAAAAGCAGAATGTGAAGTAAAAGCACAGTTAAAATCTGGTTATGGCAACGGAAGCTTTAAAATCACAAAGAATGGCACTGCTGTTTATACAAGTGAAAAACTTTCTTCAGGTGCAAAAACTTATACAGCAACATTGAACGAAGCTGGAACTTATATTTTAGAAAAGGCAAGTGATCAATTTGATTTGATTTCTCTTACTGTAAAAGAAGAAGCTGTTGGAGATGTTACTTATCCTTCTTCGATTTCTCTTTCTGAAAGCACAAAATCTCTTAATTTATCAAACGAAGAAACTTCTTTCAGTCTTACAGCAGCTCTTTCTCCTTCTGGAATTACAAAAGGTCTTGATACAATTTACTGGACTTCTAGCGACAATAAAATCGCAACTGTCTCAAATGGCATCGTAAAAGCAAAAAAAGCTGGAACTGCAACAATTACAGCAAGTTCAATCGCAAATAAATTTACTGCTTCTTGTGAAGTTACTGTAACAGGTGAATTGAAACCAGGAATCCGTGCCGATGATGTTCCAATGGGCTTTGCAGGAACAAACTGGAATCTTGATGTTTCAAAAATGACTGTCATAACTGCCACAACTCCTTCTGAATTACAGACTTATGCAAGACAGGGTAATAAAATAATTTATGTTGATGGTGTAATTGATATGTCAGGCGGTATTCTTCCAGAATCTGGAAAAAATATGGATGGAAGTAATGCGACTTCAAAGATGAATGAGTTTATTGCAGCAAATTCGAGCTATAAAACTTATTCTGAATGGATTTCCAATATGACTACAGACTCTTGGATTTCAGCAAATGTCAATGATAAAGGTGATACACCAACTCTTCCAATAAGCAATACATATAAAAATAAAATTCAGATAAATGTTACTTCAAATACAGTAATTATTGGTCTTGAAGGGGCAGTCATTCGTGGTTGTAATATCAGTATTGGAAATGAAAGCAATGTAGTAATCAGAAACCTTACTTTACAAGATGCTGTTGATCCATTCCCTCATCACGAAAATGGTGACGGTTGGAATGCACAACACGATGTTATAAGTATCGATAAAGGTAAAAACATCTGGATTGACCACTGTACTCTTGAAGATACTCTCCATTGTGGAACTGCTGCAAACGGTGAAAAATGGCAGGTTTATGACGGTCTTTGTGATATGAAATCTGATTGTACAAACATCACGGTTTCTTACTGTCATTTCAAGCATCACGATAAGACAATGCTGATTGGTTCTGGAGATACTGACGGCGACAATACAAAACGCTTTGTAACTTTGGCTGGCAATTATTTTGAAAACTGTGGACAGCGTCTGCCAATGGTTAGAAATACTAGAATCCACATTTACGGAAACTACTATGAGAATGACGGCAGCTGGTACAGAAGTCAAAGTTCAATCAACGCAAGAATGAACGCAATCGTTTGTGATGAAAATAATAAGTTTGCTTCAGGAGCTTCACCTTCAACAAAAGATGGTTACATTTATTCAAGTGTTTCCAAAATTTTTGATGTGGCTCCACGCTATGAATATGCACAAATTACACCATCAAAGGAAAATGCAGGCGCAGGACTTTTGGGTGTTATAAAATAAGGCTGTGTCTGGAAATTGTATTGCTGCGCTGATTGAGCTTGTCGAAATTACCGCAGCAACATTTTATACACGGTGGTTGAGCCACAAAAACGGTGGTTGAGCTAAGTCGAAACCACCATTCTTATAGTGAAGAAAGTTTGGAGAGTTTAAAATACAGCCCATAGGGCAAAATTTTATAGGAGTTTCAATATGAAAAGAAAATTTATTGAAATTTTAGGAATACTCGCATCATTCATGCTGTTTTTTGCAGGATGTTCGGCAGATTCTTCTGGCGGAAACAATGGAATTACTGTTGCTGTAAAATCAGTTACTTTGAACAAAGAAACACTTTCATTAAAGGAAGGTTCAAATGAAACTTTAATTGCAACAGTAAATCCTGATGATGCAAGCAATAAAACTGTAACCTGGGATTCTTCTGATACTGGTGTTGCAACTGTAGACGGAAACGGAAAAGTTGTTGCTATAAAAAAAGGTACAACAACAATCACGGTAACTGCAAAAGCTAATACAAAGAAAACAGCAACTTGTATTGTAACTGTAACTGAATCAACAAGTCCTACTACTTACGAATGCCAGAACTGTCACAATTCTTATGATACACAGGAAAAAGCAGATAACTGTTCAAAACAGGCAGGTTGTCCAAAATATGAGGCTCCTGTTCAAACTTACACAGTAACTTTCGACTTGAACGGCGGAAGCGGAACTGCACCTGAATCAATTACTAAAACTTCTGGAACTGCAATCACTTTGCCAACAACATCTTCAACAAAAACCGGCTACAAATTCAATGGTTGGGCAGAGACAAATAATGCAACTTCTGGAACAACTGGCACTTACACAGTTTCAAAAAATGTAACTTTGTACGCTGTCTGGATTGCTGAGAATGCAAAAACTTACAAAGTATCATTTATGAACGGAACAACAGTGATTTCTTCAAGTAATGTTCCTGAAAACACTTCTGTCACAAAGCCTACAGATCCAACAAAAGATGGTGACTACAAATTTGATGGATGGTATTCTGATGCTGCTTTGACAACTGCATTTGATTTCTCTTCAAAAATTGCTGCTGAAACAAAGATTTATGCAAAATTCACATTGAATACTTATCCAACAAAAGTTCCTGTAGTTTTGCCAACACCATCTGAAACTGCTTCAACTCCAGAAATTACATATGAAACAAGTGGTGCTACAGTGACATTCAAAACAACTGCAACAGGCACTTTGACTTGGAAAGTTATGAAAGGACTTTCTTATGTGCCGACTGGAACAGCAAATGATTCTGAAAAATCATTCACTGTAGACTGTTCAAAATTGGATGCTGGAACTTACACAGTGCATTTGACTGCTGGTTCGGAAACAAACACAAAAACATTTACAATCAACTAATTTGGAGGAAAGGTAAAATATGAAAAGATTTGGTTTTGTAAAAAAACTTTTGGCCTTTGCTGCAGGAGCTTTTCTGTTTGCTTCCTGCTCGAATATATTGAGTTCAGATATTAAAGATTCTGAAAATGCAAACGGCTTGAATAATGTAAAAATTCACTTGGGATTCAATGAACCATCTGAAACAGCTGCCCGTGCAACTTGGGCTCCTTCAAGTCTCGATGCAACAAAGATTTCAAACATCTCAATTTCGACAAAAACAGGTTCAGAAGAATTTGTTGAAAAACTCACTGCAACTTCAACTTCTGACCTTGCAACAAAAACTCTTACAATTGCAAAAAATACTGATGTAAAAGCTCTTGTAACTTTGAACAGTGAAACTTACTCAGGAACAACAACTTACACAACTGGAGATTCAATTTCAATCACACTTGCTGCTGACAGCACTCAGGGAAAAATCAGCCTTGATTTGAAAAATGCTCCTTCTGGAAAAACTTGTTTCGTTGCAATTTACGAAACTTCACTTCCAGAAACATTTAATGCAAGTTCTTTCCAAAAAGTAACAGGAACTACAGCAGGTTATGGAAAAGCAACTGGAACTTATCAGCTTGTAGTGGCATATAAATCAGGCGATACATTGGCTTCTATTAATGATGTAGAAGGAACAGCCTTTGAAACAGTAAAAGTTGAAAAAGGCTTTACAACAGTTGTAACACCAGAATTTGCAGCAGGCGTTGCTTCGATTTACACAGTAACATTCAATGTATATTACGAAGGCGGCGAAAATAAAACTGTTCGTGTTGCAAGCGGAAAAACAGTAACTGCACCAACAGTTTCAAGAAGTGGATATACATTTAAAGGATGGTACACAGATACAGGTTGTACAACTTCAGCTGTATTTACAAATATTACTTCAAACAAGACTTTCTATGCTAAGTGGGAAGAATTTGTTCCTCCTACAAAGATTACTTTGGTAAAAAATGGAAATTCTTCTGAATATGAAACAATCAAAGAGGCTCTTACTGCATGTGGTTCCTCTGGTGACTGTCAGATTCTTCTTCCTGTTGGAACTTACAATGAAAATGGTTTGACATATAACGGTTCAGGAACAATCAGAATTACAGGTACTGGAACAGCAGCTCGTGGAATTGATGTTGTGATTAAAGGACATGGTTCTACAATGCCTGTTGATGACGTAACTTCAGCACAGAATGCTCGTGAACTACTTCTCTTTAAAGGAACAGGTAATCTTATTCTCGAGAACCTGACTCTTCAGTCTGACTGGCTCCGTTCTGAACATCCAGGTGTAAAATCTATGCAGGCTGAAGTTCTTGGATTTAATTCTTCTGGAACTGTGGCTGCATACAACTGTTCATTTAAATCTTATCAGGATACAGTGCGCACAGTTGGTAAAGCATGGTTCTATGACTGTCATATTGAAGGTGATGTAGACTTTATCTGGATGGAAGCAGGCGGAAAAGTTGCTCTTTACGAAAAGTGTGATATTGCTTCTGTTTATGACGGAGCTTCTTCAGCAGCTTATATTGCAGCTCCAAAAATCAATCTTGGAAATGTTGCAGGTAAGGGTGTTGTAATAAAGGATTGTACAGTTACAGCTGCAGCAAACCAGCAGACTTATCTGTTTAGAAATCCATGGAATGACAAGCCAACTGCTCAGTACAATCAGGCAGCTTATGTTGACTGTACATACAATGGAACTTTTGTTGCAGGTCTCTCAAAATCTGATGCAAACGGTACAGCTGACCAGCAGTACATCGGTTGGAAAATCGACTCAGCAGCGGCTTCAAAATTTACTGGAAAATCTTCAAAAATCGGTGTTCTTTCTGATGCTGTAAAATCAAAAGAATACTCAGGTCGTCGTGCAATTTTGAACAGAAATTACATAGTAGATTCTGCTAAATTTGAAAAAGATACATCTTCTAACTGGGATATTGATTCATTTATTTCAACTGTTGGCTGGAATGTTCAGGAAGATACTTCTAAGGATAAGTATGATGGCGAAGTTGAAAAGATATATGCTGTATGGAATTTTGCAGCAATGGATGCAGGTGCTGTAAACATTCAGGGAAGTAGTAAATCTGGAACTGTGGCCACAACGGGTACAGATAATAAAACTTATACTTTAAGCGTAAACACAGCTGCAAGTGGTGGAAAACTCTATACTCGAGGTTCTGCAAATTCTGATGCTCAGTTCAATAGTGGAACAACTATAAAAGTTCCTGTAACAGTTGTTGGTTCTGTAATTGATGTTTCCATGCGAAGTGGAACTTCATATACACTCGCAGGTACATCTGGAGCGACTTCATACACTGTAACCCAGACTGATGTTACAGCTGGATGGGTAGAAATTTCTGCAACAGGATCTTGTTATTTAAGTTCAATTAGCCTTTCATTTATTAATGGTGGCTCTGAGTCTCCATCAAAAACACTGTCTTCAATTGCTGTTACAACTCTCCCATCTAAAGTTTCGTACACTGTTGGTGAATCACTGGTTACTACAGGTATGGTAGTTACAGCAACTTACTCTGACAATTCTACAGAAACTGTAACAGGTTGGACTGTTGATACAACAGCACTTTCAACTGCTGGTTCAAAAACTGTAACTGTTTCTTATGATGGAAAAACTACAACATTTACTGTAAATGTGACTGATGTTGGAGGGGAGGAAGATTGGTCTTGGATTGCAAAAGATTATAAAAACCAAACTATCGAAAGTTCTGTAACTCTTGGAAAAGTGACAATTGCACCTCATTCTGGAACAACTACAAATTATGTTTCAATTATTGAAAGAAATAAAGCAATTGACTCTGTAGCATATACAAAATCACTTTCATTAGGTGGAACAGGTTCAAAAGATGCTAGAAATATGAAATTTACTTTGACTGGAGCTGCCACAGTAAAAGTTGCGGCACAAGCTGGTGGAAGTGGCGATAGAAAACTTGTATTAGCTAGTAGTGGCAAAACTTATGGTGAAATATTAACTACTCAAGATGGCTCATTAATCGATTTTAGTTATGATGGTTCTGGGGAAGATGTTTATGTGTATTCAAGTAGCAGTGGTATCCATGTGTATGCTGTTTATGTTGAATACGGCACTCCAGCCCCAAGAGTTACCCTCAACAAAACAACTCTTTCAATCAACGAGACTGCAACAGAAACTTTGGCTGCAACAGTTTCTAATGCCACAAATACAGCTGTAACTTGGTCTTCTGACAGACCTTCTGTGGCAACTGTAGAAAATGGTGTTGTAACCGGTGTTTCTGCCGGTACTGCAATAATCACTGCAACTTCTGTTGCAGATTCTACAAAATCTGCAAGTTGTACTGTAACTGTTGCTGGTCTTGCAACTGCTTTGTCGGTTGGCGGTGGAACTGCTGTTCAGATTGAAAAAACACTTACTCTTACAGCAAGACCAAACGGCCCTGTTTCTGGAACTCCTGTTTATACATGGTCAATTTCCAGCGGAAGTTCATACGGTACACTTTCTTCAAGTACAACAGATTCTGTGATACTTACAGCAGGATCAACTGAAGGTGAGGTAACTGTAAATGTAAGCTGTAGCAACGGAAAAACAACAATTTCTGGCACAGTTACAATCCATGTTTCAAAGGATGCCCCTGTTAATAAGATTAAATACACTGACAAACCTCTTGGTTTTGCTGGTGTAAATTACACATTGCCATCGTTTACTGCTGCTAAAACAGTAACTGTTTCAACTCGTGCCGACCTTGTGAAATACGCAACAACAGGCGGTTATTTGATTTACATTGATGGTATGATTGATATGTCTGATGAAGGTACTGGTTCAAAACTTCCAGCAGTTGGTGCAAGCAACATTGCAGTTTCTTCTGTAATGGATAATTGGATAGCTTCAAAGACTTCTAATAATTATAAAACATATGCTGAGTGGGTTGAAGCTTATGCTGCAGTTTGTACTAGTACATCTGCAAATGATAAAGAAAAAAATCCATCGAAAGGTTCTAATACTTCATTGTATGAAACAGTATGGGCTTTGAACAAAGAATGGCAGACAATAATTGAAATTAAGCCAAAATCTAATACAACAATTATTGGACTTGGTAATAACTCTGGTATTCGTGGAGGAACAATTAATATCAGTGGAGTTTCAAATGTTGTAATTAGAAATCTTACTTTGATTGATGCAATTGATATGTTCCCACATCATGAGTATAACGACGGATTCAACGCTCAGTTCGACTGTATTACAATTCAAGGTTCAAATACTGCTAATATATGGATTGACCACTGTACTATGAAAGATACTCTTGTAATGCAGCATGTTAAATCTGGCACAAAAGAAAAATGGCAGAACTATGATGGTCTTTGTGATATAAAAGGAGATGGTAAAGGTATAACTGTTTCTAACTGTCACATGTATCACCATGACAAGACAATGCTTGTAGGTTCAAGTGATGATGAAGGCGACAATACAAAACGCAAAGTTTCTATCATCAATAACCATTTTGATTCTTGTGTTCAGCGGTTGCCAATGGCTCGTAACAGTCAGTTCCATGTTTTGAACAACTGGTACAGCTTTGATACAGCACAGAGTGTAGGTGACGGAAAACATCAGGGAGATTATTGTATTGGTGCAAGAAAAGGTGCTTTGATTATTTCTGAAGCCAACTACTTTGATAGCAATATGCAGTATTCTATCAGAGGAAATTCAGACACAGCTTCTACAACTCAAGTTTATGATACTGGTAGTGAAGATAAAAACTCAAAGAAAACTAATGAATATACTGCTGTTACAACAGCTCCATTTACAGTTCCTTATTCTTACACACCAATGACAGCAACAGAAGCAAAGACTTATGTTGAAGACAATGCAGGTGCTAACAAATGGCCTGTAGAACAGTAACGCACAAGGGTATGGAACCATGGCGAAGCCAGTCCGATAGGACCGCGCGTTAGCAAGTGGTGGAACACCCGGTGGCAGCTTGCTGCCGATGTGCCCTAATTTTCCCGATGCAATTGATTTTGTGTCGGGATTTTTTTTTTACAAAATTCAGGGGTTCTGTGTTATCCTTGTTTTATGAAGAAGATTTTTTTTGTTTTGTTTCTGGTTTCTTTGATTTTTTCGGTTTCCTGTTCGGCTGATGACAAGTCTGAGGCGAAAATTCCTGCTGGTGGTGCGAATACGGAATCGTATAATGGTTCAAAAGATCCAGATGATTTTAGAAAGGCAATGCGGGATTTTGTGATTTCAATTTCCACGACCGCTAAGAAAAAGAATCCGAATTTTGTGATTGTTCCTCAGAATGGTCAGGAAGTTGCCTGGGACGATGATGATTCAGTTGAAGAGAAAGTGCCTTATTCTGATTATCTTGCTGCAATTGATGGTATTGGCCGTGAAGATATGTTCTTTGGTTATGATGCTGACAACAAGGCCACAAAAAATGCTGATGCTGATTATTTAAAGGATTTGTGTTCGGTTTACAAAGATGCCGGAAAAACTGTTCTGGCTACGGATTATTGCTGGGGGAAAAACACTGCGGTTTCCTATTCAAAAAATGAAGATGCTGGTTTTGTTGGTTTTGCGGCTCCAGATAGGGAATTGAATAAAATTCCTGAAAATTCTGAGTATTTTCCAAGAAATGTAAATAAAATTGATGTTAAAAATCTCAGTGATGCTAAAAATTTTCTATATCTGATAAATCCAGAATTTGATTCTGCTTATGAATTTGTAAACGCGCTTTCCAAAACCAATTATGATGTTTTGATTATTGATTTGTTTTTTGATGAAAAGGTTTTGTCTGCTGAGCAGGTTTCCACGCTAAAGAAAAAAGCCAACGGCGGTTCACGGCTTGTAATCTGTTACATGAGCATTGGTGAAGCCGAAGATTATCGCTGGTACTGGAATTCAGAATGGAAGAAAAATCCGCCTTCCTTTGTGTGTGAAGAAAATCCTGATTGGGAAGGTAATTTTAAAGTAAAATATTGGGATTCTGAATGGCAAGAAATTATTTTTTCCGGGGCCGATTCCTATCTTTCCAAAATTCTTTCCGCCGGTTTTGACGGTGTTTATCTTGATATTATCGATGCATACGAATATTTTGAATGAAAATCTGGTTCTTGTGGATGAAGGACACTGAAAATGTCCTGAAATTGTCATTTCGAGCGCAGTCGAGGAATCTATAAGTTATTGTAATGTAATGAGTTACAGACCTCTCCACTACGGTCGAGGTGACAAAAATAATGCTTTGAAATTGTCATTTCGAGCGCAGTCGAGGTGATAAGAATAATGCTTTTTCAGCAACCTCTCGTGAATGTGGAAGGGATTTTTTTTATCTGAAATTTTATCTCCACTTGCACTTATTCTGTGCTATGATTATTCCATGAGATTTTTCGTTTTTTTCATTTGTGTTTTTTTGACTGTTTTTGGTGGGTGCGCTAGTTCTAACAATACTGATGGTCCTGAAACTGGAACACAGCTTAATCCACAATCAGATTTTACAAAGCTTGTTCAACAAGAATATTCGGACATTTCCATTTCTGACTTTTCTGACGGCTTTAATCACGCCCGCTATCAGTATAAAGATTCAATTCCGCCTTACGAATTGTACGATACCACGCAGATTTTGGGTTTTGCTGAAAACATGGTTTATCTTCAGAATCCTGACGGTGGCTGGGCTAAAAACCTTGATTTTCAGCGGGTTTATTCCTTGAGCGAGCTTGAATCAATTAAGGAAAAAAATAAGTCCGTTCCTCCTGTTACCTATGAGCTTCATTCTACTTCCAATGGCAGCACCATGGACAACCGCAACATTCATTCTCAGATTAAATATCTTTGCCAGGTTTACAAACAGGTGAAGAATTCTGAAAATGTTGATGGCAATCGCTATCTTGAATGTGCCACAAAGGCCTTGAACTGGATTTTGAACGCACAGCATCCAGTCAGCGGTGGTTTTACTGGTGCTGATGTTTTTGCGATTACCTACAACGATGATGTCATGTCTGATGCCCTTACAATTCTTCGGGATATTTCCAACGGTTCAGGCGCTTATTCAGTTTTTCCTTCTGAAACTCAAAAAAAAGCTAAATCTGCCTACGAAAAAGGAATTGAATGTATTCTGAAAACTCAAATTACGGTGACTTTAAAAAATGGAACCAAGCTTTTGACTGCCTGGTGCCAGCAGCATTACCACGATAATCTTCAGCCAAGGTGGCCCAGGGAATTTGAACCGCCTTCAATTTGTTCTACTGAAAGTTTTAAGGTGCTGAAGCTTTTGATGGCTGACCCGAATCCGACAGAAGCAATGAAAAAAGCAGTAAAAGCCGGCGTTGAATTTTTTGACAGGGATGATGTTCGCATTCACGATAAAAAAGTTAAGGATGTGCCGCTTTCAAAACCGATTTATTGGGAAAATGTAAAGCGGACTGACACAAAAGAACGGATTATGGTTGATGAAAAAGGAAACCGTGATTTGTGGGCCAGGTTTTATGCTTTGGATTCCAGTTTTGATGTTGTAAAGGATGCCAGAAAGCCGATTCAGGGAACTTATCCGGAGGTTTTGAGTCCAATCTGGTGTGACCGTGGCTGTAAATATGTAGAAAATTACATGGATTTAATTCAGG
>JAGHUJ010000029.1 GCA_018064905.1 Candidatus Treponema equifaecale | reverse complement strand
AATCTGTACTGAAGAATGATATTTTCGTCATAAAAAGCATTTGCTTCCGGGAAAAATCCGTATTTTGGTTCTGCAAGTCCTCGGTAAGTCTGGGAAATGATTCTCTCACGGTTCAAAAGGCAACTCATGGCCTGTCTGAATTCTTTTTTTGTGAACCATTTGTAACAGTTTAATTCTGAATTCTTTGGATTCTGATTAAAAGTCCAGAACGGAGCACTCATGGAACCGCCGGCATTGAACACAGTGTAAGAATCTTCTCCATAATTCGAGGCAGAATTCACAACTTCTTCCAGCTGCTCAGGACTTGGGGAAAATGTTTCCAGCTTGCCCTGCTTGAACAACAGCAATTTTGTATTGGGATCGCTGATTATCGTACAAATGACCTTTTCAGGATAGTAAATGCTCTTTCCATTTTCATCTTTTCCCAGAAGTCATCATTGCGTTCATAGACAATTCTCTGCCCCGGCGTATATTCAGAAATAAAATATGAACCAAGACAAGGCAAAGTCTTTGGATCAGTGGCAACAGAATGAAGATCCTTTACCCCCTGTGCGCCGCCTTTTTCCTTGGCCTCACGATAAATGAAGGCAGGACCAAAATCCATGTTGGTAGCCAGAAGAGGCTCAGCCACAATTCTAGGAAAATGGAACACAAATCTAAGGTCGTCCAGTTTTTCAATAGTGATTTTCTGAACTTCACCATTCTCCATTTCCATATATTGGGCGTTATAGCCAGAAGAACCCATTTCCGAATCTCCAACAATCTCGTCGTACCAGAAAACAACATCGTCGCTGGTAACCTTAACCCGAGGTCTGGAATTTTTATAGAAGCTCCAGTACAGGTCGTCGCGAAGAGTGTAGATTACATCCATAGTGCCATTTTCTTCAAAAGTTTTGATTTCAAATGAAGCAAGACGAGGCACCCAGGATTTTTTTTCCATATTATAGTCAACAAGATAATCGTTGAGATTCTGCAGAATACCGGAAGTTTCGCCGTCACGTTCAGCAATCAAAAAATTAAAGCTCTTAGGGTCACCAGAAATTGTACCGTACCAGGTTCCGCCCTGTTTTCCGTTCACCCAAGCCTCATCATGCCAGGGTTTTGAAACAGTTTTTTGAATCAGCTCATTTTGACTGGAAGCACGATAAGCCTCAATTTCCGCCAGAGACATTTCAGGAACACGACTGCACGAAAGATTCAATGTAAGAAGAGAAAATCCAAGAAATGTCAGGGCAGTATTTTTTTTCAGCATGTAGAATATTTTATCACACTTTTCATAAATTTGGCACCTCCCTTCGGGCCGCTACTTACACCCTTCCGCTTTCGCTCCATTCTAAAAATACTCTGGTAGTTTCGCTAGGCTCAACCACCGCCGTATTTTTAGAACTACGGGGTTCCAATCGCTGGTGCGTTCCATTTTTACTTAAACACGGTTGTTTCAAAATAGTATCTGGTTATTGCAAAAAAGTTCACAAAACATCATAATTTTCATTGCTTTTCTATAATTTATAGGATAAAATCGAGGAAAAATCATGTACAAACCAGAGCTTTTAAACTCATTGAAAGGCTATTCGGGCAAGCAGTTCACAACTGATTTCATCGCGGGAATTATTGTCGGAATCGTAGCACTTCCACTTTCAATTGCCTTCGCAATCGCATCTGGCTGCAGCCCTGAAACAGGTCTTTACACAGCCATCATCGCAGGTTTCTGTATTGCTGCCTTTGGCGGAACAAGAGTTCAGATTGGAGGACCAACAGGTGCCTTCACAGTAATCATCTATGCAATCGTAAACAATCCACAGCTGGGAGTTTCAGGACTTGCCACAGCCACAGTGCTTGCAGGAATCATGCTCATCCTTCTTGGCGTGTTCAAGATGGGTGGTCTCGTAAAATTCATTCCATATACAATCGTAGTTGGATTTACAGCAGGTATCGCAGTAACAATCGCTTCAGGACAGATCGGAGACTTCTTCGGCCTTACACCAGATTTTTCAAAACCAATGGTAATTCTTGGTGAAGAATATTCAAAAATGCCAGGTGACTTCCTTCCAAAAATGATTGTCTACATCAAATCGGCAGCTACAATCAACTGGTACTCATGCATCATGGCAGTAGTAAGCCTTGCAGCAATTTTCCTCTGGCCAAAAGTAACAAAAAAGATTCCAGGTTCCCTTGTTGTAATCATTCTTGCAACACTCATTCACCTTCTTCTTAACAAAACAATGGGATTGGAAACAGTTCTCATCGGTGACCGCTACAAGATTCCATCTGGACTTCCTTCACCTGCACTTCCATCATTGAGTCTTGGAACAATCAAAACAGTATTCCCAACAGCAGTATCAATCGCAGTTCTTGCAGCCATTGAATCCCTCCTTTCTGCAGTAGTTGCAGACGGTATGATTGGTGCAAAACACGATTCAAACAACGAACTTATCGGACAGGGAATTGCAAACGTATTCTCACCACTTTTCGGTGGCCTTCCAGCAACAGGAGCCATTGCCCGAACAGCAACAAACATCAACAACGGCGGACGCACACCAGTTGCAGGAATTATTCACGCAATCGTACTCCTTTTGATTATGATGCTTTTTGGAAAATATGTTGAATACATCCCAATGGCTGCCCTTGCAGCAGTCCTTATGAACGTAGCATGGAACATGGCAGGAATCCCAGCAATCCGAGCACTTATCAAAGGTCAGAAATCGGACATTACAGTTCTTGCAGTAACCTTCCTCATCACAGTATTCGTAGATTTGACTTACGCCATCGGAATTGGTCTTATAATTGCAGCATTCTTCTTCATCAAGAAAATTATCGACCTTTCAGAAGTTCAGAGCGGAAACAAAACAGTCGTTACAGGAATCCTTGGAAACGGAACAACAGAAACAATTGAGCTTCCAAAGGGAGTAATGGTTTACGAAATCGAAGGTTCACTTTTCTTTGGTACAGTAAGAAAATTTGAATACGCCCTTGAAAGAGCAGGTTCAGACTGCAAGGTACTCATTCTCCGCATGAGAAACACAATTTATCTTGATGCAGGCGGAATCAAAGCCCTTGAACAGGCACTTGCCCTGAGCAAAAAGAACGGTTTCCAGCTCGTAATTTCAGGAATCCACACCCAGCCATACATGCTCTTTGAAAAAACAGGCATGGCAGACAAAATGGGAAGAGAAAACATCTTTGACAACATCAACGGTGCTTTGGAAAGAGCAAATCAGATTGTAAGTCAGTAGTTTTTGATTAAAACGAATTGAAAAGCCTTCAGCTGGAGTTTTTTCTGGCTGGGGGCTTTTTTTGATTCAGATTCTTGAACTACTTCAACAACCTATTTGAAGTTCATTTGAAGTTGTGTTTGAAGTTTATTTGAAGTTGTATTTGAAGTTCATTTGAAGTATAATTGAAGTACTTCAATTATACGAGGTGAATATGCTTTTGGATGAACTTATCGATATTTCTGCGATTGAAACAGTAAATATGGAAACAAAGCTTAAGCTGGACAGAACAAATGTTGAAGGCTGGCTTAAGACAATTGCAGGATTTTCCAATGCATCTGGTGGAAAATTCTTCATTGGTGTTGAAGATGGAACAAACAAACTCATCGGATTTGACCGTAACGGAGCAGATAAAGAGCGCAACTTCTTCAATAACCAGATAAATGAACATATCTTCCCTCGCCCACTCTATCACATTTCATTCATCCGATATGAAAATAACCAACGGGAACTGTTTGTAATTCAGGTGGATGTTAAAGAATCTCCTGTTAAACCCATAATTTTAAAATTCAACAATGTTCCCTCCATCTATATGCGTCGAGAAGGTTTTACAAACGGTGCCACCTACGAAGAAATAATTTCGATGAGCATACAGAGTCAAAAAGCCCAATATGATGTAACAGACTCAGATTTGAACTACAACCGTGCTGATTTTTCAAAACTCCTTCAGTTCTATTCAGAGCATAATGAAGGCAAAGACCTTTCTGATAAAGCACTAGCTTCACTGGGATTTTTCAATAAAGACAAAAAACTTAAAAATGGTGCGTTTTTATTTGCCGATGGTTGCAAGGACTCGAAGACAGAAGTAATGTGCTCTGTATTCTCAGGTTTTAACAAAGGCAGTGAACGGGTTGTTACTGTGAACAGATTTACAGGATGCCTTACGGATTCACTGGCATTCATGATGGAATTTGTCAAACAGCGAATGAACCATTCATTCATTAAACATGCTGATGGAAGGGAAAATATTGATTCTTATCCAGAACGCGCACTTTTTGAAGGATTTATAAATGCCATAGCCCACCGAGATTATTTCCTTGACGGAACACAGATTCAACTGGATATGTTCAAAGACCGTCTTGAAATTTCATCTCCAGGAAGTTTCTATCAGGGGGAAAAAATAGGCAAAACTTATGATCTTTCCAATGTAATCTCTAAAAGGCGAAATGAACTAATCTGCGGAATTCTAGTGAAATGCAATGTAATGGAAGCTGCTGGAACTGGATTTGACAAAATAAGCCAGGATTATGAAAAAGCTGATTCAAATCACAAGCCATTCATTTATTCCACATCAGATCATTTCACGCTGGTTTTGCCAGATTTGACTTTTACAGAAGGAGTTTCTGGAGGTAAAGCACTTTTAAAGATTGATTTCATTCCAGCAAAAAATGCAACCGAACACGACGAAAAAGTTCTGGCATACTGTTTTGAAAAGTCCCGCAAAGTAGCTGAAATCGCGAATTTTCTTGGACTTTCCAATTCATCATACCTACGCGAGAAAATTCTGCAAAATCTTGAATCCCAGGGCTATTTGATAAAAATAACATCCGGCAGGACAAATCTTTATAGGACAAATCCTGATTTAGTGAAGGGATAGAGAAACCAGACAATTACTTTGAGCAATATGAAATACTGCTTATTTTTTCTCAACAAAAATTGTGGCACTTCTGTATGAAGTTGAGTTTTTGGCGAGAAGAACAATTTCATAAGTTCCAACTGGTAAAGCTGAAGTATCAAAATCAAAGCTGTTTTCTACAGAACTTTGCTTAACATCATCAACAGACCAAATGTATGAATCATAACCTGAATCTGCAACAAAACTTATGGTGCTCCCATTTTGAGTCGAGACAACCGTAATGTCAGAAAGTGAAGAAACAGTACAGACAATACCTGAACCAGCCCAAAGAGCTTTGTAAGTTTTGTCAGTTGCAAAGAGTTCTGGAAGAGTTTCTCCTGCTGAGTTCCAGCCGACAAATTTATAGCAAGCCTTTTTCGGTTCAGCAAAAACAATATTAGCACCGTATTTTCCAGAAAGCTTGTTTCCTGTAAGTTCAGTTTCTGAAGTTCCGCCGTCAAGGTCAAACGTTAAGGTAATTATTTTTCTGTCATAATAAATATTCAAAACAGAAGACCCGTTGCCAGAAATGTTTATCTGTTCAAAATCAAGAGAATTAAAACCTGTATAATTTTTTGCATTTGCTGCAGTATTTGTATCAGTAATTCCAGAAAGATTTTCTGACTCAAACAGAGTGTATTCATCATCGAGAATATTCTGACGGTAATGCCTTACGACATAAGAAGTGTCAGTATTTGCAGTCCATTTTGCATAAAGTTTGACTTCTCCAACAGAACCTTTATTTATGCCAGTTATTTTGCTTCCTGAAAAATCAGCATTTAAGTACCATTCGTCAAAAGTATAGCCAGCTCTTGAAGGTGCTTCAAAAGAAACAGCATTTTCGATTGTGTAAGAATCAATATTTGAGAAATCGTTTCTGCCACCATTCAATTCATATCCTATAGAATATACAACAGGAGTCCAGCTTGCAGAAAGACTAACACTTCTGGTCACTTCAAATTGAGTGAAGAAATTACCATTAAGTTTCCATCCATCAAAAACATAACCTTTAGTTTCCAGTTTAGGCAATTCAGATTGATAGATAATTTCACCTTTTTCCTTAGTAAAAGATTCAGGTGCAGCAGAATGCTCTGTAGCAAATCTTATGTTAAAAAATGACGTTCCTGATGGTGATTCTATATTTTCAGAAGACATGGCAATTTTGAAATAATCGATTTCACCATCACCAATATAAGCCTGAAATTCCGAATCAGCACGGAAAGCAGTGTTTTCATTTTCGTTAGGTTCTCCATATTGGAACGACGAAAAAGCGTTTGTACCAGTTGTAAGGATTTCTTTTTTGTTTTTACTGCCAACTGCAACCGTATAGAACATTTCTGTTGAATCAGAAAGTGTGCCTTCAACTGTTGCACCACAGAATGAAAACAAATAAGATTCCGTACTCATAAATGTTGGAACATAGATAGTTTCAGTGGAATTTTCTGAAACTTGAAAAAATTTACTGTTTCCGTCAGGGTAGACAATGAATCCATTCAAACTGGCATTAGGATTATTCTCTGTACTTTTTGCAGCAATTGTAACAGGAAGAAGACCTCTGTAAAATCGCAAAGGAACATAATCCACCCAAGTTCGATTGTTTGAACCGTTTGTGATTTCAACATTGAGACCAGTATTTACATAGCCTTCGTTCAAAGCCCCGAAAGAAACTTCAAGATTAATTGTCTTTGTCATACCTGGTTTGAGAGTAGATATGGCAATTCCTTCTGAAATATTTTCCGACGAAGAAATTTTAAGATTGTTGTTATCTGAAGTTATTTTACACAGAGAATATGAACTTGAAACTTCGCTGACATTTGTAACTGTAAGAGTAAGTGGATAAGATTTGTAGTTATTGGCATACATATAACCGTCATTCTTTTCGCTTTCAGGAATTTCACCTGTGACCTTCAGAATATAGCTTCCATCAGAACCAACAGGCACAGTTCCGAGATAGTCACCTGAGTTTTTTACTGTAATACCAGGAACTACGATTACTTCTGAATCGTTTGTTACAGTTACAGTTTGAACATCACCAGAAATTGGAGCCGTCAACTTTATTGTCCCGTTTTCATCCGATTCTGTTTCTGTTTTAAAGCTTGAAAATTTCTCCGAAGTTCCGCTGGCTTTATATCCTTTTAATGATGAAGAAGCCGAAGCACGGGAAACGTTTTCTTCAAATCCAACAAGCTTCAAAGTGTATTCAAGATTTGCACCGCCTTTTCTAAAATATGGAATAAAATTGCTTATGATTACACTATCCGACTGTTTTTCAAAAGAACCGAGTCCGTTTACATTAAGTTTTGTTTCGCTTGAATTCTGAACTGCAAAGTCCTCTCCGTTTTTTTGAACAGAGGTTTCTGAAATAAGATATTCCTCACCATTGTCCATTCGCACCCAAGTCCCCCAGAAGAATTGGTCTGAGATTGATTTTGTTGGAGTTGGTGGAGTAACTGGAGTTGTGGGGTTGTCAGGATCATCTTCATCATTATCATCAGGTGTCTCTGGATTATCTGGTGTCTCCTCAGCAGGTGGATTAGGTTCAGGATCATCATGAACAGAAGAAATGGCAGAACAAGAGAAAAGGAATGGAAGAATCAGGAAAAGCTGGAATATATTTTTTGAGGTTAATTTCATTTATGGGGACTCCTACATTATTCAACTTTAATAAAGGCAGTTGCACTTCGATAATCGCCGTTCTTCTCGGCAAGAAGATACACTTCGTATGTGCCTTTTCTGAAGTTTGCTGTATCGATTGAAACTGATTTTGAACTTGAAGACAGAGAAGATCCGTCAAGTTCCCATGAATAACTTGAATATCCAGAATCGGCGGTAAATGTGATTACACTACCAGACTGGTTATAAGACATTGAAATGTCAGAAAGTTGGTTCAATGAAACACTCAAGGCTGATTTTGACCAGAGTGCGGTATAAGCTGCAGATTCTGTAAATTTGGCAGGAAGAGTTCCGCCCGCGGCGTTCCAGCCGATGAATTTGTAGTTCATTCGGTAAGGTGTAGAGAAATCAACAGGTGCACCGTATCTTCCAT
Organism: Candidatus Treponema equifaecale; assembly: GCA_018064905.1. Taxonomy (GTDB): domain Bacteria; phylum Spirochaetota; class Spirochaetia; order Treponematales; family Treponemataceae; genus Treponema_D; species Treponema_D equifaecale. The sequence goes on along the minus strand of JAGHUJ010000029.1, from coordinate 33,355 downwards.
TGAGTTTGCCATTTACAACAGATGTTAAAGAAGAACCACCATCAAGATTTATTGAAAGAGAAATAATGTTACGATCATAGTATATGTTAACTTCCGTTGTTCCATAGCCAGAGATATTTTTCTGCACAAAACTTTTAGAAGTGAAGCCGACATAGCTCTTTTCGATTGCATTTGTTTCGGTATCAGTTGTTCCAGTTTTTTCATCGGTTTCGTGCAAGGTATAGCCATCATCAGAAATATTTTGCCACCAATGTTTTACAGAATACTTTGTATTTGTATTGGCAGACCATTTTGCATAAAGTTCTAAGTTTCCAGTTGTTCCAATAGCAATTGAACTTGTTTTTTCACCGCTAAAGTCTGGTGTTGTGTACCATCCGAGGAAAGTATAGTTGGGGCGAATGATATCCTCTGGGATTTCAAAATCAGAATACCGTGTATATGAACCAGGAATAGTTTCGATTGAAAATTCACCGCCATTCGTCACAAATTGAATTGAATAAACTTCGTTCAAAGATTCAATTTTTCTCTCTGCACAGCTTTCCAAGTCAGAAGAGACTGTTACAAGTTCTTTATATGTATTCAGATATAAATCATCTTTTCCGTAAAAGATAAATTTAAGCCAGTATGAACCTGCAGGAACTACAGATTTCAAGTAAGTTACTTTTGAATCTGCGAAAGTCAGATTTTCGCATTCAAATTCTATGATTTCAGAATCTGTTTCAACATCAAAAAGCCCCGCCTTTATACAAGTAATTTCAGCATTTTCTGGAAAAGTCAGACTGACATTTATACTTCCTGTCCCCTTACCAATTCCTGAAAGTTTAAGATTAAAAGACAGAATATTGTCACCTGTCACAACTGACTTTGAAATTACGGAATAAAAGACAGAATCACCGAGCTTTGCAGTCAGTGAAAAAATCCAGTCGCCCACATCGATTTGCAGTTTTGAAGAATTAACTTCGGCCGCAGCAGAAAAAGTTGAAAGAATCTTCTCGGACTCATTTGCTTTTTTTCCTTTTAAAACAAAATCCGTCATTTCAGAAAGTTCAACTTCTGGTAAAACTGTACGAGCAGAAGAATACAGGGAAAGAGAAATTGTTGCAGAATATTTTTCTTCTGGGGAGTAATCGGATTTGCAGGCAACAATCGATACAATGAACAATATACAAGTTAGTAAATATCGCAATTTTTTTTTCATAATGCACACTTCTACAGGGTAAATTTCATTTTTATTGGAGCATGGTCGGAAATAGCAGCATAGGATTGTTCTTCGCCTTTAGTCCAATAAAATTTTTCACTAGATTTTGTCGTAGATCTATAGATTGTAATAAACGTGTTACTTGTATCAAATTTAACAGCATAATCCAAAGACTTACTTACAGCATTTATGTCTCTTGTAATAAAATGATCATAACAATTATCAGAGGAACATAGCGTTTGTAACTCTTCACAGTCTCCATCTATTGTAAAAGAAGGTGTAGAAAAATATTTAGAAAGCTTCTCTTTAGTTACATTAAAATCGCCACCAATTAAAATTTTTGTGCACTGATAATCATCTCTAAGTTGTTGTATATAATTTGAAAACGAGTCTATATCGTCATGTTTATTTAGTGAAATGTGAACACAACAACAAATAAATTCTTGACCCGTTTTTTTTTCTTTAAATTTTACAGCGAGAAAATTAGAATTCTTATTTTGAAATTGTTTGTTATAACTTTCATTTTGTAATTCTTCCCCCTCAAATATATTCGAATCATAAAATATCACATTATTTTGGGAGTTTTCTTTGCAATACTTTAATGTTGCAAAGCCATTCCAGTATTCACCAATTTTGTTTGCACTCTTCTTAATATCATCCTCATTTTGAGCATTTACTTCCTGCCCTAATATGATATGCGGCTTATTTTCTTGTTTCATAATATCATAAAATAAGTCAGCACGATTTTTGTCTTCTTCATTTTCTAAATATAACTTATTAGCATTGTATGAAATAATTTCGAATGTACTCATTTTTTCTCCAGGTTTTTAAATTTAACCAATAACCGTTATTAATGTAATTTCTCTCATTGTCGATATAAATATCTATAGATATCCGTTCCTGTAAGACATTTTGCATTCTGTGCAGGAATTGAAACATCAATCCTAGCTCCATTTGTAAAATCAGATTTATCGGTAATAAGCCATATTGAATTATCAGGAAATATAGCCGATATCAGAGACTGACAATTATTGAATGCGTAATAACCAATCTGTGAAACACTTTCAGAAATCACAACTGTTTCTAACTGTGAACAATTTTGGAAAGCAAAACTTGGAATCGTTGTAACTGTTGAATTCAAAACAACAGACCGAACAGGCTCTCCATTTATAAACAATCCATCTGTACCACCATAGCACAATGGATTCCCTGATCCACCAGAGAAATCTATCTTACACCAATCAGAAGCAGTACCTGAATAAAAGACTTTTCTATTCTTCACACCATAGCCGTAGAATGCAGAAATTCCTATTTTTTTTACAGACTGAGATATATGAATCTCATTTAACGAAGTGCAATAGTAAAATGCTTCTTTACCTATGGTAGTTACACCTTCTGTTATTTCAACTGTTGTCAGTGAAGTGCAATTCTCAAAAGCGTTTTCACCTATACTCGTAACTCCTTCTGGTATTTTTACTGCTGTCAGTGAACTACAGTCACGGAATACAGAATCACCTATGCTTGTGACACTCGTAGGTATTTTTATGATTGTCAATGCTCTACATCCAGCAAATGCGTGATCACTTATACTTAACACACCTTCTGATATCTCTACAGTTTTAATATTTTCATTTTTGTAAAATGCGTATCGTGGGATTTTCGTAACTGTTGAATCCAAAACGACATTTTCCAACAATTCATCTTCACAATAAAAATTAATGCCAGATAAAAAATTCATACCATCATCAAAATCTATATTACACCATTGTGATGCTGTTCCTTCGTAATAAACATTCTTTATGCTGTCACACTGATAAAATGCTGCTGAATCAATTGTAGTTACAGTTGATGGAATTTTAACTGTTGTCAGGGAACTGCAGTCACGGAATACAGAATCACCTATGCTTGTGACTCCTTCTGGTATTTTTACTGCTGTCAGTGAACTGCAGTCACGGAATACAGAATCACCTATGCTTGTGACACCTTCTGGTATTTTTACCGCTGTCAGTGAACTACAGTAATAAAATGCATAATTACCTATGCTTGTGACTCCTTCTGGTATTTCTACCGCTGTCAGTGAACTGCAGTAATAAAACACACGATCGTCTATGCTTGTGACTCCTTCTGGTATTTTTACCGCTGTCAGTGAACTGCATCCATAAAATGCACAACTGCCTATACTTGTGACACCTTCTGGTATTTTTACCGCTGTCAATGAACTGCAACCACTGAATGCAGAACCGCCTATACTCGTTACTCCTTCTGGTATTTCTACTGTTGTCAGTGAAGTGCAACCATAGAAGGTATCCTCGCCTATAGTCGTGACTTCCTTTGGTATTTCTATCGTTTTCAGTGAAGTACAGTTATAGAATGCCCCCCAACCAATATTCTTAACTCCTTCAGGGAGTTTGATAGTTTTTAACGAAGTGCAAGAACTACTAGAATGGAATGCAAAATCAAAAGCAGGTATTTCTGTTAATCCTGTTGTATTTTCCAAATCAAGATTTACAAGTATAGATAAACTCTTTATTTTCTCTGCAAGGGATGTGAATTGAGATTTAGTAAGTTCGCCATACACTTTAACGGTAATTTCTTCTTTTTCAGATTTTAAATTGAGAGAATTAATCTCATTTGCAGAAATGTAATATCCACGCACCCATTTTGCATATAATGTCAGGCTTTCTGTTGTGGATATTATTTGTGTAATTTTATCTCCAGCAAAATCAAAAGTCTTGTAAAATCCATCAAAATAATAATTCTTCTTTTTTACGCAAAATACATCCGGCAAAAAAATTTTTTCAGAATTTTTTGTGTACGCTGCAGGAATAGTTACTCCGTCAACCAGTTCACCACCATTCAGTTTCACCGAAATTTGATAGACTTCATTCAAGTTATCAACACTTCGTTCTGCTGTACTTATACATTCGCTGGCAACTTTCACGATTTCTTTATAAGTGTTTATATATGCCTTGCAGTCTGCGTCTCCATAAAAATCAAATTTTAAAAGATACTGGCCGACTGGAACATTTTCTTTTTCATAGACAACTTTAGCACCACCAATCGCAACAGATTCTAAAGCAAAACCACTGACCTGATTTTTTCCAGAAACATCAAACAATCCAGCCTTAACACAGACAACACCAGCATCAGCAGGAAATTCCAACGACACTTTCACACTTCCAACATCAACCACATCACCAAAATCAACAACACTCAAAGTAAAACTCAACGAATTTTCACCAACTTCAATCTTTTTTGTCTGTGTTCCAGAAAAACTTGTGTTCCCTTGTTTCGCGATTAAAGTAAAATCCCAGTTTCCAACATCAATTCCGACATTATTTATAGAAGAAACAGTATCAAAACTTGCTAAAATTTCCTGACTTGCACCGTTACGAGAGCCTTTCAGCACAATGTTTGAAAGCTTTGTAAGTTCAAATTCTGGTAAAACGGTTCTTGCAGAAGAAAAATCTATTGTTATATAGGCTTTTCCTGAAATTTCTGCATTTGTTTTATTTTCACTGAAATTATTTGAACAGGCTGTAACAATGAGCAATGCAATAAATATAAAAATATTCTTTTTCATAATTCTGACTCCACTTTGTTTCATCTAAGACAAACAGAATATGCTATTTTGCAGATTTCAAAATGTTTATAAATAAGTCTTCCCAGTTTTTGTATTCTTCAACTGTTGAAGTTCCACAAACTGCATAGAAATATCCATTTTTTTCTATGAATTTGGTTATCTGAGAACATTTTTGACCATTCACCTCAAAATCATATTTGTAGAACTCATTTTCCGTTCTAAAATTTTTTAACTCAATTTGAGCATCTGAAAGAGAAAACAATGCATTAATATTTTCCTCAAAAGAAGTTCCTGTCTTTTTTTGCCAATACTGCATCATTACATTATCAAGATAATTATCCGCATCATTTTCTTTTGGACTCATCAATTGTACATAACTCGGGTATCGTTGTATTGTCCACGAAGTTGGAACAGATAGATTCAATTCATTAACTTGAACAATTCTATCTTTTGGAGGATTTGAATTTTTAACAGTATATGTCGTTACCTTTTTTAATTTTCCATTCGACCAATATTCATTTTCAAAGAAATCTTCAAATTCATTTCCATAATTTACATAAGTTTTATTACCAACTTTGTCATAACCAGTCCAAACTTCATTTCCATCAGAATCTTTGTGATAAATTTCTCTACCTTTTTTGTCATACTCGTAATGAGATTCATAACCATTAGACCATTTCAATAAAACAAGATTTCCTTTTTTATCATACTCATTCCATGTTTCACCACCTGTATTAAATTTCTCATAGATGCATCTGCCATTTTTATCAAATTTGCTCCACCATTCATATCCATCACTCTCGATTCCATGAATAGGGTTCCCTTTTTCGTCATACTCAGTCCAAATTTCAGTTCCATCACTCACTTTTTTATGAATTTCATTTCCTTTATTATCATATTCATACCAGGTTTCGCTACCTGTGTTAAATTTCTCATGAATTACATGTCCTTTTTCATCATATTCACACAATAGTTCTTCACCATTAATCCATTTTTTGAGGATTAACTTTCCTTTTTCATCATATTCACAAAAACTTTCAGAATCATCGCTATATTTACCATGAATAAGATTTCCTTTCTCATCGTATTCTTCATAAGAATCTTGCGTTACCCACTTGCTGATTTTTTTCCCATTTACATCAAATTCTTTGTAAACAGGTTGAGCAAATGCGGCACTACAAACTAATCCCAATAACATCATTCTAAAAACTTTCATCCCTTCTATCTCCCTAACAAATCTGCTGCTTTTATGCCTATTCGACTTTTTGTTGAGTCGAAAACTTCCAATGTATATGTTCCGATTGAGTTCGGTGTTATTCCAAGAATATCTGTGTATGTTGTGAAATTTTCTGTTGATGATGAAAAATCTTCATTGAACCATAACTGCTTGCCGTTAAAATTAAATGAGACTGTAAAAAGAGAAGCAGAATTTTCTCCGTAAAAATCTTTGCTGGATTTTCCGCACAGGACAATTTTTGAATTATGAACAAAAAGCTGCTTGAACCAGCAATAAGGATTTTTTACGGTGTAGATAATCGGTTCTGAATAAAGATTTGAAGCAACGATGCCTTTAAGAATTGTTCCAGAATCGGCGATTTCGCCGCATGCAAACCAGTTTTTTCCAGTTCCGTCAATCGAATAGAAGATTACATTGTCTTTGCTATATATTTTTTGAGCTGAAAGTGAAGAATCAAATTTATATACAATGCCAGAATGAACGCGACTGGAATATTGATAGTCACAGTTCTCAAATCCACAAACATAAAAATCAGTTCCGTCAAAATAAATCGAAGTGAACATGCTTTCTGCTCCTGATGTAAAAAAATCAGAAGCATTGGAAGATTTCCAGAAACTCAATGATTTTTCGGTTTGATTGAATTTTCCAAAAAACGGATGCATTCCTGTTTCGGATATCTGACTTCCACAGAAAAGAACTTCCTCATCCACAAGAAGAAGTTTATTTCGGCTTTCAGTTGAAAATGCCAAAGTTTCTTCAAACGGATGAATCCAAAGCAAATTTTTGTTTTCAAAATCATATCTCACCAGAATCTGTCTGTAATTGCCGTCAGAATATTCATTTTGTACAAGAAGAATTATTGAGCCGTCCTGAGCCTCTGCAAAATCAAGAACACCGCTTTTCACAAGGTTTGAATTTGAGTCAAAAATAGCATTTGGAATGTCTGGTGCGTAATTTCCATAAGTGTCGATTCTTGCAATTCCAATGGCTTTTTGATTCGTATTGAGCGTTCCGAGAACAATTGTTCCCTTTTTCAAATCAGAAGATTCCTTTGCAACAGGTTTTAGAGGGACATTCGATGCAAAAACATTAAGATTTTTGAACCATATTTTTTTTGATGTGTCCAAATCAAATGGGGTTACGGATTTTAATGAAATCAGAGAATTACTAACTGAAAATGTGTAGATGTTTCCTAGTTCAAAATCAACTTCGGGCAAAGGGATTGTTTCTGTTCCTTGCTGAACTTTCAGAAGATTTGCCTTGTAATACACTGCCCCGCTGTTTTCTCCCAAAATGTAAACACCACTTTTTTCAGATGGAATTACTGGAGAAACAGCACCTTCTGGAGAAAGAATTGAACTTCCGTTTAGCAAATAAAAATCTGTGTTGCTTTTGTTTTCCAGCAGAATGTAAGCAGACTTTGTAGGACAAGATTTTAGTTCGTCGATTATGATTTTATTTTCGCTTTCATCACAGATTCTGTGGATTTTTGAATTTTCATAACTGAAATACGGAAATGAAATGTCTCCTACAGGAACAAGATATTCAAAATAAAATGAATCACCTGTAGAACTTACACTTTTGTCGAGATTTAATTGACCTGATTTCCCCGCTTCAACGAGAATATCAGCTCTGGACTTTGTAATTGGATTTTGATAGGCATAAACCTTTACATCAAAGGAGCTTATGTTTGAAAATGTGACTTGAACTTTTGACGACTCTGTTTTGGAATCATCATTATTTTCTTCGTCTTTCTTTTTATCTTCTTCTTTTTCTTCTAACTTATTATCAGACGAGGCGACAGTTACATCAGAAGAATCAGAACAAGAGAAAAAAAGTAATGAAATTATTAAAAATGCAAGAAACTTAAATTTCATAACGAAGGGAAAATGGAGCCGCCCAACAAGTAAAGATTTGTCTTTTCGAGCAAAGTCGAGAAATCTATAATTCTTTGTATTGCAATGATTTACAGACCTCTCCACTACGTTCGAGGTGACACCTACGAACTTTTAGAATAGCCCCGGCAAAACTTCTGGGGCAGCCCCTTAATCAGTTTTTAGAATTCACCAATATCAGAAACAGTTGGAGTTGTATTAACAACTAAATCATAAATTGTTGATCCAGTAACTGTGTATGTATAAATTTTTCCAGCCTCATAAGTATAAGGAGTATCAGAACTTCCAGTGATGTAGTAATCATTCTTCAAAGAATTGCCGACACGGAACTGTGCATAACTCTTGCTTGATTCATACTTATAATCGCCTGTAGAACTGTTGGAAGAATTCAAGTCCATTGCCAAAGTAAACACCTGACTCTTTCCAGAATTGATTGCCTGTCCACCAGTTGAAGTTGTAAGTGCAACTCCATTTGCACTGTTATAGAAGTTAATACCAGTAGAACTCTGGTTGTTGATTCGGATATAAGCATAACCTGAAGTAAATGTTACACCCTGCTGCCAATTTGCCGCATCAAGCTGAGCAGGATTCTGATCATCAACATTGAAATATTCAACAATTGCGTTTCCAGTGGCATTTCCAGTTGTATACTTAGGATAAACAGTTACGATTTCATTCAAAGTTGTATCAAATTTTCTGAATACTGGGAAAATATAGTAATCACCGCTTTCTACTTTGAATGTTGTGTTGATTGTTCTTGCACTTGTATAACCGATTGTTTCTCCATAAATTCCGTCTTTCCTAAGTTCAACATTGTATGGAGTGTTGTTGTTCAACAGAATCTGTGCATTTCCACCCATTTTTCCAGAAATTTCATAAACGAAATTGTTGTTAGAATTTGTGTTGTAATAAGCATAAAGACGAGCAAAAGGAATATTCGCAAGACTTGTCAAACTATCCTTATTAGCTAAATAATCTTCTTCAGTTACAATAAAAAGAATGAAATCCTGTGAAGTTGGAAACAATGAAGATGCTCTTGCAAGACAATGATTTGAAGTGCTTGCAGGAATCCCACCAATGAGTGTATCAGCCGCAGGCGAACCTTTGAATGCAACCAGTTTCTTTGAAGTATTGTTTCTAATCTTCAAAAGATAGTTTGTTTCGGCACTATGGTTTTCGTAATCAATTCCAGATGCCCCTGCACCACCAGCAGCACTTACGGTAATTGTTTTTGTAGCACTTGCACTGCCAGCTGTTGCAGTAACAATAACAGAACCAGCTGCCTTTCCAGTAAGAACTGCAGTTTTGTTTGCACCTGCAATTTCAGCATTAGCATTTGACACAGTCCAAGAAACACTGTCTTCCGCATCGTTTGGTGTTACAGTTGCGGTTAAACTAATCTGTTCACCAACTACAACAGTTTCATCACCAGAAATGACAATACCTGTAGCAGATTTCTTTTCATCTGATTCACTACAACCGACAAAAACAGCTCCTGTCAAAAGCAAAGAGCAAAAACTAAATAAGATTTTTCTAGAAATAATCATAAAACCCCCAATGATTTTATATACTATCAGTATATAACAATTTAACAATAATACAACTTTTTAGTAAATAAAAACATTCTGGTTCATGGTAAATAATATTCTAAAAGGTTGGATTCGATGACAAAAATACAGCAGGTTCTTGCGGAAAATTTACGAAAATTCAGAAAAATACGGGGTTTTACTCAGGAACAGTTGGCTGAAAAAGCAGGAACTTCAACAAATTACATTGGAACAATTGAAATCGGCAAGAAATATCCATCACCGCAAATGCTCGAAAAACTTGCAGAAGCACTGGAAATAGATTCCCTTATGTTCTTTCAGTGTGAGTCAAAAAATGAAAAAGATTCCATCTTAAAACAAAAATTAGAAACAGTAAAAAGTAATCTGATAAATGATTTTGCGAAATTTGTGGAGAATGAGTTTAAGTAATATAAAATATCTTCAGTGAAAGTTCATCATCTTATTTTAATCATCATTAACTTAATGGTGATTAAAATAAGATTCATGTAAACAAGTTATCAGTGTTTTTGATATAAGCTTCAATCATCATTCATTTTTTATCCATAAATAAACGCGTCTTTCGGTCCTGTCACCTTCACATTTTCAAAAACTGCATTCTTTGCGTTTATTATTCTGAAGGATTTCTCTTTTACTTCTGGCAAGCCAAAGAACATGTCGCTTCTCATTGGGGACTCTTCTGAAGTTTCATCTGTGCTGAATTCACAGTCACGGATTACAAGGCCTTCAATTGGAACTTCTGGCAGCGCTGCTATCAAACCTGCACTGGCACGGCAATTTTTTGCCTTTACATTTACAATCGTTACGTCTTTTAAAGTTGGGGTCGTTTCTGTTACTGGCTGTGGTTCAAGGCTGAACAATGATGACTTTGGATCGTATTCACCGCAGCTGTAGTACATGTTTATGGCTATCGGACAGAGCGTGTTGTCCATTGTGATGTTCTTCAAGTGAACTCCAGACAAATCACCGGCCCTTCCTCTTCTAGACTTGATTCTGATTCCTCTGTCTGTTCCGTTCAAATCGCAGTCTTCGGCTGTTACATTGTGAATTCCCGCTGCGGTTTCCGAGCCAAGAACGATTCCTCCGTGGGCAAATCGAACCGTACAGCCTTTGATGAATACATTTTCCGTTGGAACACCGCAGCGTACTCCGTCTGGCCCTGAACCAGATTTAAGGCAGATTCCGTCGTCTCCAACAGATACATAGCAGTTCAAAATCTGAACATCCTTGCAGGAGTCAATGTCGATTCCGTCTGTATTTGGTGCTTCGTAGGGATTTTCTACATACAAATCCTTGAGAACCAGATTTTTTGTATAAAGCGGATGAATTGTCCAGAAAGGTGAATTCATGATTTTTACGCCTTCAAGGGTAATGTTTTCACAGTTTGCAAATTCAATCATGCTTGGACGAAGGAACTGACTTTCCCTTCCACCGCCGCCACCCGGCTGATTTTTGTAATCTGGATTCAACGATGCGAACAGCTTTTCAACTGGTTCAATTGGTTCCATCTGGTCGTCACGCTTTGCAAGTGCCAGTTTCCACCAGGGTTCACCGCATCCGTTCAAAGTGCCTTTTCCTGTAATCTTGATGTTCTTTGCCCCGTTTGCATAAACCAGCGGATGCATTGCGTAACATTCACAGCCTTCCCAGCGGGTATAAACTGGTGGATAATATTTGTAATCGTTCAAAAATCGAATTTCGGCTTTCTCTGAAATTTCAATCGTTGTATCGGATGGAATGTCCATTGGTCCTGTAAGCCACACTCCTTCAGTAACCAGAAGCTTTCCGCCTCCGTTTCTGGCAAGTGTGTTAAAGGCCATGGCAAAGGCATTCATATTGTTAAAAACACCGTCATTTTTACCGCCAAACTGTTCCAATGTAACTTCCATAATTGTCTCCTGTTAATTAATGCACTAGCGATGGTAGCCCCGTAGTTCTAAAGCTGTGGCGGTGGTTGAGCTCAGTCGAAACCACCAGAACTGCTTTAGAATGAGCGTTAGCGAAGGGCGGACGTAGCGGCGGCGAAGCCGTAGTGCCCTTTTTTCAAAATCTCTATTTATTTTCTTCCTGAACTTCTTTTGCAAGATTCTTTTTAATAGAAAGAATTGTTGTAATTCCAAGAACCAGCGCCAGAAGACCGCTCAACATATTGCTCACCCCCATTACAATTCCGGCACTTTCACGGCCAAAATCCGTAAACTTCTGCAATCCCATCAAAACCGGCACACGGAAAAGGAAAATTCTACAGAAATTCATAAAAAGTGTAACACGGGTTCGGCCAAAACCATACATCAAAGCCAGAACCGATGCGTTAACCCCAAGAGGAATTGCTCCCCAGGCTTCGTAACGGTAAATGTCCTTGATCATTTCCTGAAAAGCCACATCCTTTCCTGCGAAAAATTTTGAAATGTATTCAATGCAAAGAATAGAAGTTGTCATCAAAACCACGCCGATTATCAGATTGCAGATGAGAACACACCAGAAGGCCTTCATTGTTCGGTCAAACTTTTTTGCACCACGGTTCTGGCTGATTACTGCACTTCCACCTTCCTGAAATCCCGCCTGAGGCATTGTGGTAATTCCACCGATGTTGTTTGAAACTCCCAGAGCACCCACAGTCTGAGGCCCGTAAAGGGTACACATTGCGTTTACAATTACTTTTCCAACGGCAAAGGCAGCTTTTTCAATCATTACAGGGAAGGAAAGCTTAAGCATTGGCATTGTGATTTCTTTTTTAAATGAAACCATTCCCATTGAAAAGCTGAAAACATTGTCTTTTTTAAGGAGGCTGTACATTGCAATAAAAAGCACGGAAAGCTGAGCGATTAAAGTTGCAACGGCAATGGCAGTAACACCCCAGTGAAGAATGTAAACAAAAACGGCGGTAAAACTCAGCTTTGTAACAACGATTCCCATGTTAAGCCAGAGAATTTTCTTTGAATTTCCGCGGGCTCGTTCAATGGCGATGTATATATTATTGAAGAAAGTTACAACAAGAGCCAGAATTTCTATTCTGAAATAGGTTGTTCCAATGTCAATGAATTCTTCTGGAGTTTTCATAAATCGCAAAAAGGCTTTTGAAGCCGGAAGAAGAATCACCAGAATTGCTCCTCCAAACAAGGCACACATTGCAATCATTGTGGAAACGCGGCGGCTTACAAGCTCATAGTCACCTGCACCAAATGCTTCGCTCACCTTTATGCTGGCACCAACTGCAAGTCCGCTTCCAAGAGCCGCAAGCATAAGCTGAATCTGTGAAATATATGCAACGGATGAAACTGCAGTTGCGCTGATGTGAGCCGCCATCATTGTATCGAACACCTTGAAAACCTGTGTAAGGCTCTGGTAAAGTGCCAGAGGAATGCACACGTACAGAATTACCCTGAACATGTTTCCGTTCAGCGAAAACTCCCTGAATTTTTCATCTTTTTTAGACAAGCCAAGCTTCATATAAATTTCCTTTACAAATAATCATAAGTCAAATTAAAATGTAAAAATACGATAATTTTATGAAATTTTAGGCAAAACTACTGATTTTTTATGACACACGCGATTTATGACACAAAACGAAACGGTCTCTACAGGGATAAGGTTCAGGATTTTTTTGTAGACAGGCTCGTAAGAACTGAATCCATGGCAGAATCCCACTACCATCCGTATTATGAGCTTTTTTATGTTGTAAAAGGAACCTGCAGAATGTTCGTGGGTCACAGCCTTTTCATTCTTTCACAAGGAGAACTGGTAATTTTACCGCCCTCAACCCTTCACCGAACCCAATATGAAGACAAGGTTGAACGAATCACTCTGAGTTTTACAGAAACTTATCTTGAAAACATAAAATCAATTCTGGGAAAGGATTTTTTCAAAACTAATGTACAAATGGGAAAAATGACTTTCAATTCAAATTCCAGGGTAAAACTAGAAGAAAACTTTGATGAATTATTGTACGAATCCAGAAAAAATGACGAATTTTCAGAGATAAACAGAAAAAGCTGTCTTTTGAAGCTGCTGATACAAATTGCAAGAAATTCAGACGGTCGCAATGAAAGGGAACAGCTTATTGGTGAAACAGAAGCTTCAATTCAGAAAGCCGCAAGATTCATTTTTGAAAATTACGAAAAGGACATTTCACTTGAACAGGCGGCCCAGATTGCAGGAATGAGGGACACATATTTTTCAAGGAAATTTCAGGAAGTTACGGGCTACGGTTTTAAGGAATACCTTACCAATATCCGTCTTCAGCACAGTCAGGAAATGCTTTTAAACGGACAGCTCACCATAACCCAAATCGCCCTGGCCTGCGGTTTTACCAACAGCAACTATTTTGGGGACGCCTTCAAAAAACACACAGGCCAATCCCCAAGAGAGTTCAGAAAGCAGCAGACAGATTGATCAACACAAGTTATGCGGTGGTTGAGGCCCTCGAAACCACCACAAATTTTACAGGAACTAAACTACAAAAGACAGTTAATTTGCTCCATACTCTGCATAATATGCATCAATCTGAGTTTTGATTTCGTCTGTAATCAGTTTTTTGTCACCGTTTGTGTAAAGGGCATCAACAACATCAGCCATAGAAACAATAGCCTTTGCTGGGAAACCGTACTTTTCAGTGATCACATCAAGGGCAGCCTTAGTTGAATCAGGAGCCTTTTCCATGCGGTTCAAAGAAACAATTTCACCAACAATTTTAATTCCACCAGGAGTTGTTTCCTGAGCCTTGATTTTTGGATAAGTTTCTTCTATAGACTTACCCGAAGTTGTAACATCTTCAATAATTACAACACGGTCACCGTCCTTGATTTTGTAGCCCAACAAAGCACCTTTATCAGCACCGTGGTCTTTTTCTTCCTTACGGTCACAGCAATATTTCACTTCTTTTCCATAAAGTTCAGAATAAGCAACGGCAGTCACAACAGCCAGAGGGATTCCCTTGTAAGCAGGACCAAAGAAAACATCAAAATCGTCCCCAAAATTATCGTGGATAGCCTTAGCATAATATTCACCAAGTCTCTTCAACTGGCTTCCAGTAACATAAGCACCAGCATTCATAAAAAATGGTGACTGGCGGCCAGATTTAAGTGTAAATGACCCGAATTTCAAAACCTGACACTCAACCATAAAGTCAATGAATTCTTTTTTGTATGATTCCATAATTGTCTCCTAAACTTCATTCAAAATATGCCACGAACGGACACAACAATTTTAATAATAGTAGGTTACCACAGTTTTACCTTTTTTTGAATACAGGCGGCCAAAGATGCCACCAAAAACAATGGGCGGCACCCTTCGGGTCGGGCTATTACAGGTTCCGGCGTCTACCGCGCCTGCATTGCTTCGCAACGGCTCCGCCGCCTTCCATATCCCTGCCGCAATCAATCATACCAAATTTATTCAAACTTTGTAAAGGTAGCTATAAAAATTTGACACAATAGCCATTAAACGATATTATATAGTCAAACAAATCTGGAGGTATCCATGAGCAATGCAATTCCAATTTTCGAAGCAAAAAACAAGCTTCCATTATTCATCCACAAGGCCGAAGAAGAAGGTCCTGTAGTTCTCAGCAGAAGAAACAAGGATGTAGCAGTAATCATTTCAATGGCAGAATACCAGTCCCTCTTAAAACAGGTTAAGGCCAGCAAGAGCAAAATGACTTTTCTGGAACGGCTCCAGCTTTTTAAGGAAGAGAACAAGGATTTATATTCTGATGGTGAAATTGATGAATTTATTGAAGCTATAAACAACAGAGATCTTTCTTGTCCACACTACGAAGAAGCCGCACATTTATTTGACGGAATCATGGAGGGAACAAATGATTAGAGACGAAGACGAACACTACCTTTTGGATTCAAACATTGTTTCAGAGCTTTTCAGATATAATGCAGACTTTAATTTATTAAAAAAGATGGTTTCTCATTCCTCAGACATGGCAATTTCCGTAATAACCTTAGATGAATTGCTGTACGGAGTAAAAATTCTGGCGGACGGTCATAAAAAAAATGCGCTTATGGATTTCATTCAGAATGACGTAAGGGAAAATTTCAAGGTAAAAATTTTGTCAGAAAAAGCAGCTGAAATTCATTCCGACATTCAAAGTCAGTTGGCAAAAATTGGAAAACCTTCACCTTATGATGACAGTCTCATTGCCGCCATCGCCATTGCCGAAGAAATGACACTGGTTACAAGAAACACAAAGCATTTTGAAACAATTGCAGAGCATTTTCCGCTAAAGCTTGAAAACTGGTTTGAAGAATAGAAATTTACTCCATTGATTCAGGGCCAAATCCTGCAACCAAAAGGTCAGACAATTTCTTTTCCTCAAAATTGCCCTTGCTGTCAGAACAAAGGACTTTAAGCTGCGGAGCAAATTCATACAGAACCTGACGGCACATTCCGCAGGGAGTACAGATTTCTTCGCTGGAACCAGCAATGGCAATGGCTGAGAATTTACGATGTCCTTCCGAAACAGCCTTTGCAACTGCAGTTCTTTCGCCACAAATTCCACAAGGGTAAGAAGCGTTTTCCACGTTGCAGCCTGTGTAAACAGTACCGTCCTCGCAAAGAAGTGCTGCTCCAACCCTGTAATTTGAGTAAGGAGAATAGGAATTTTTTCTGGCATCCAGTGCCGATTCAACAAGTTCTTTATCTGTCATAACAATATTTTACCACAGTTTCTATAATTAGGAATTAAAAACGCATCTCACAACATTTATAGAGTACCGACAAATCTGACTCTGCGTAGCAAACGGTAATTGCATAGCAATTCAGGAATCCGCGTGGCAATCTACTTCATCATTTGTACAAGACCATAAAATTTGATAAACTTAAAAGAAATTTTCCACAGAATCTGTGTAAACCCGTGTCATCTGTGGATAAAAACTGGAGATATAAAATGGAAAAGACAATCGCCTTGATTCCTGGTGATGGAATCGGTCCTGATGTAGTTGCAGAAGCTGTTAATGTTCTCGACGCTGTAGCAAAAAAATTCGGTCACAAGTGGAACTATACAAACGTTCTTGCTGGTGGATGTGCCATCGACAAGTTCGGTCATCCACTTCCACAGGATCAGCTTGACATCTGTCTCAAATCAGATGCTGCTCTTCTTGGTGCTGTTGGTGGTCCAAAATGGGATAACCTCCCTTCAGAAATCCGCCCAGAAAAAGCTTTGCTCGGTATGCGCGGTGGAATGAAAGTTTTTGCTAACCTTCGTCCAGCTCTTATGTTCAAACAGCTCAAAGATGCTTGTCCACTTAAAGACGAAATCGTTGGCGACGGTCTTGATATACTTATCGTTCGTGAATTGACTGGTGGTATCTACTTCGGTGAAAGAGGTACTTCAGAAGATCAGAACACAGCTTGGGATACAGAAAAATATACTCGCCCAGAAATCGAAAGAATCGTTCGCATGGGCTTTGAATATGCTATGGGTCGCCAGAAGAGACTCTGCGTTGTAGACAAGGCAAACATCCTCAACTCTTCACAGCTTTGGCGCCGTGTTGCAGAAGATGTAAAGAAGGACTATCCAGAAGTTCAGCTTTCTTACCTCTACATCGACAACGCTTCTATGCAGATGGTTCGTAATCCTCGTCAGTTCGACGTTATCGCTACATCTAACATGTTCGGTGACATCCTTTCTGATGAAGCTTCACAGATTACAGGTTCAATCGGTATGCTGGCATCTGCTTCTATCGGTGACGGAACTGGTCCAGGCCTTTATGAACCAATCCACGGTTCTGCTCCAGACATTGCTGGAAAAGACCTTGCTAACCCATTGGCAACAATCCTTTCTGCTGCAATGCTCCTCCGCTACTCATTCAAGCTTGAAACAGAAGCAAAGGCAATTGAAACTGCTGTAGAAAAAGTTCTTGATGACGGCTGGAGAACTGGTGATATCGCCGGTGCTAAACTTGCTGAAGTTAAGGCTGCAGGCAAACTCGTTGGAACAAAGAAAATGGGTCAGCTTGTTGTAGAATATTTGAACAAATAGCCGCGAGAATTGCTTGCAATTCTCGGCCACTTTCGCTTGCGAAAGTGCAAATTCTCGCTTTGCTATGTGCCGCCATCCATGGCGGCTATTTTTTTCAGCTTTTGCATATGAGTTTTTTCCCTTTATAAATTCTTCCATCTAATGTAAAATATTTCCATGGCAAATGTAGATTCTTTCGAACGATTGGCATCAGGACTTACCAATGATGAGCGACAAAGCATCTTGGAACAACTTACCAGCTCAGCCCAGTCCCATGAGGACCAGGCAATTTCTCCCATAAACGAAAATCTGGATGACAGTCCTGCACCATTTTCAGAACAAATTCAAAAGGAATCCCTTTTACTTCGATTCGTTCTCTGGTTCAAATCCTTTTTTACAAATACTCCCGCTGAATCACTGTACAATGAATACAAACTTGCAAACATCGGCAAAAATATTGAACGAACTTTTCCAGGACTCATTGATTCAAAAAAAGGACTTCTCCTCGCCCCATTTTACACAAAGCTTGAAGAACTTCAGGCTTCAGCAGCATATCTAAGACCTTTTGTTTCTGCCACGGAAGAAGACCAGGGGGCATTCTACGTTCTGTTAAGTTCTCTGGTTATGCCAGAGGTTTCTGGAAATTTGAATGCTGATGTTGATCCATACACAACACAGGTAACACAAACAGCAAAACCTGAACTCAGAATGGAACTTCTTCGCAAAATGGACGAAATTTTTGACAACATTCCGGCTCAGGACAAGACGCGAATGTATGAAGCTGTTAAAGCTGCAGAATGGCTGAATCAGTTCATAAAGCTTCCTTTTGCTAAATTCATGAATCAATTTTCCACAGTCAATGAAGGAGACTACAACTGTTCCTTCAGTTCTTTGGGAAGCGAAATCAACACTTTTGCAAAGGTTCTTTCAACACAATTCGTAATTTCAGACACTCTTCTTCAGGCACTTTATCTTTTTTCCGTAAAACGAAACAAACTTACGCCGGATCAGGCAAAGGAAAGCGATGCCTCACAGTTTCTGGACAAGGCCAATTCCTGCATTTCCCTGCTGCACATGTTTATGACTAGTGTTCCGCTTATTTCCATTGGAAAACTTGTGAACAATGACGTTCACTGGCAGAAAATACCTTTTGGTGGCGGAGAAGACTGGTTCATTCAATATAAGAATGCATGGAAAAAAATTTTTGAACAGAAATGGTCTTCATGGGCAAAGGACTGCCAGAAGGAATTCCTTAAGGTGAATCTCAAAAGCAATTTTGACCTGAATGAATTTCCTGCGCTTCCAGAAAAGCCATGGCTTCAGCTTTGGGGTGGGGTTCACTTCCGCTACGATCTTACAGCCGGATTCCTTTACTGGTTCCTTAAGAAAAAATTTCAGGAATACGAAATTTACTTAAAAACTTTGCTTTCAGAAGGTTCATTCAAAAAGCGGGAAACCCACACAGCCTATTCTGATGCCTTCAACGGAATGATTCAGGTTTCCATCGATTTTGAGACTCTTGTTCATCAGTGCGCACCAAACGGCGAATTCGGAATGTTGTTCACAAAGCTTCAGGAAGAGCATTTAAAGACACTTTCAGCACAGACAAAGGTTGAACAGATGATGCGCCGGGTTGAATCAGACTTTGGCTCTATTCTCCATCAGTTTACGGAGTCCAGCAGAATAATGATAAACATTATTGGAACGGTTCTTGGACTTGCACGGGACATGCGATATGACGGAGTTGAAAACCTCACCAGAATAATGGCAAAGGACAATGAAAAATTCCAGAAAAACCTGCGTGAAGCAAAAATGACCATGGAAAATGCACAGGCCTTAATTGCCCAGCTTGAAGATTTGGACAACAAAAAGACACGATTCTAAAAAAAAACGACTATGTTGAATAAAATTTCTGTAAAAGATCATCTTAAAGGCAAGGAAGAATCTCATTACATCACCCTGCCATTCTATTTAGATTCAAAACCTCTGGAAAATTCTCCAAAATGGGGAATGACCTTGCTTACGGCAGGTACAATGCGCTTCAGATGGAATGAGACAAATCAAAACAGAGAAGATCAGATCAAACAAATCCTAAAGGAGCTGGACAAATTCACTTGTTCCGGAAGCTGCGTTGGAGAAGGCCACCTCTGTGACTGCAAGAAAAAATTCACGAGTGTTGAACTGATTCATTCAAAAATCGTACTTGAAGCAAAATCAGCCGAAGACACACTGAATCAAAAGGCAGACGGCATCATTACGCGAAACAGATTTTTGGTTCCAGCTGTTACAGTTGCAGATTGCGTTCCGCTCTTCTTGTATGACACAGAATCAGGTGCTGTGGGTGCATTCCATTCAGGCTGGAAAGGAACTGGAATCGTTGGTGAAGGCGTTAAAAAAATGACTGAACTTTACGGTTCAAAGCCGGAAAAAATCTGCGCTGCCATTGGGCCTCACATCGGAAACTGCTGCTACAATGTGGATGAAGAAAGAAAAGTTTATTTTACTGAAAATTTTGGTCCTCAGTGCATTTCAAAACCTTCAGTAATTAAGGATGAAAGATTTCCTTATGCACTTTCCCTTACAGAAGCAAATCTCATAGTATTAAAAAACGCAGGAATTCCAGAAGAGAACATCGTTGTCGCAACAGACTGCACCTGCTGTACCTGTTTTGATTCAAATAGCAAAAAAAATGTCTTCGGAAGTTTCCGAAGACAGGCTGCTTTTTTACCACCTGAACTTGATGCCGATGCACGAAGCAAAAGCATGACGGTTCAGGCTGCATTTGTTATTTATTAAGCTGCTTAATTTCGTTGTAAGCCAAGATGAATGGGCCAACACCCTTAGCATCATCCTGAACGATTGGTTCGCTCATGTAGTATTCAAAAGTACCGTCACGGCGTTTGTTTGTTTCTGGGCCAAGACCAGCTACGAGACAGATGCCGCCAAGACTGAGCTTACCAGAATCTGTGTTAAGATATTTGTCACAGATACCGTTGAAGGCCTTTACACCAGCTTCCTGATATTTCTTGTCAGAAAGGATTCCAGTTCTGTAACCCTTCATCAAAGAATAAGCAAAGATTGAAGAACCAGAAGTTTCAAGATAGTTAGGCTTTCCGTTCTTGTCTACCTGTCCAGCCTTGTCTGGAAGCTGCCACCACATTCCGCATGGATCCTGGAATTTAAGCATTGTATCCTGCAAGTCGATGAACATCTGCTTTAGGTGATTCCAGTTGTCGCTTCCACGGTCCGGAGCCTTATTCAAAGTATCAAGCATAGCCATGCTGAACCAGCCCAAAGCACGGAGCCAGTAGTTCAGACAAAGACCAGTTTCCTTGTTGCACCAGAATGCAGATTTTGAACTGTCATAACAGTGGAAATACAATCCGTTTGAAGGATCCTTGATCAATTTTTCAACATTGAAGAACTGGTTGTAGATATCATCCTTGTTCTTTCCGCCGTTGAATGTAGCATCATATTCCATGTAGAATGGCTGTCCCATGTAAAGACCATCGAGCCAAACCTGATTTGGATAGATCTTTTTATGCCAGAAGTTTCCTTCAGCTGTTCTTGGCTGAATCTTGATCTGCTCATAGATATTTTCCAAAGCTTTCTTGTATTTTTCTTTCTTTGTAAGAGCATAAAGTGGGAACAGATTCTTTCCACCGTTGATGTTGTCAATGTTCAGCTCGTCTCTGTCATAACCGTCGATTGAACCATCATCATGAATGCGGAAATCCTCGTAATAGTCAGCAAATTTAAGGAATTTTTCGTCATGGCTTGTCTCATACATTTCAAGAAGAGCCATAATCATACAGCCGTCAATATAATCCCAGCCAGATTTTGTTCCGGCACGGGCTTTTTCAATATTCCAAACAGGAATTTCTGCAGTTGATTTAGTCATCAAATCATCGATGTACTGGTCGATAACCTTTGTATCCAATTTGTTACTCCTGATAAATCATGATGAAAAAAATCACTCTCTAGTAAATTTCATCATATTCATCTATAATACAATATAATTTTTAATAAGTGAAGTAATTTTTTTTGAGGTACATAAAATGGCTGACGTAAAGACAGAATTCAGAAAAATTCTTGCAGATGCAGTAAACGAAATCATCAAGGAAAAGGGAATTGAAGCCCCTGCTGCAGAAGCTGAAAAAATCGTAGTTCAGGATTCACCAAATCCAGAAATGGGCGATATCGGTTCACCAATGTTTGCTTTTGCAAAATCACTCAGACTTGCACCACCTGCAATTGCCACTGAAGTAGTTGCAAAAATCGGTGAAAAGGCTTCTTCAATCGGAACAGTTCTTGCAGTCGGACCTTATGTAAACCTTAAGATGGACAAAACAGGTGCCGCTTCTGCCATTCTTTCAAAAATCGAATCACAGGGCGAAAAATTCGGTACCCTCAACAACGATGGCAAGCCTCATCTTGAAGGCCACAAAATCATGATTGAGTTCTCTTCACCAAACACAAACAAACCCCTTCACCTTGGACACATGAGAAACGATGCTTTGGGTGAATCAGTTTCAAGAATCCTCAAAAAAGCAGGTGCAGAAGTTTTCAAAGTTGACCTCATCAACAACCGCGGAATCCACATCTGTAAATCAATGCTGGCATACAAGCTCTTCCACGAAGCAAATGGTGACACACCAGAATCAATGGGAATGAAGGGCGACCACTTTGTTGGAAAATGCTATGTTGAATTTGACCAGTACCTTAAAGGTTCAAAGGACGGAACAATTCCACCTCATCCAGAGGCTCAGACAATGGCCGAAGAAATGCTTATCAAGTGGGAAGCAGGAGATCCAGAAATCCGCAAGCTTTGGCAGATGATGAATGACTGGACTTTTGACGGCGTAAAAGAAACATACGACAGAACCGGCGTTTCATTCGACAAATTCTATTTTGAATCAGAAACCTACCTTAAGGGAAAGGACGAAATCCTCAAAGGCGTTGAAAAAGGAGTTTTCTTTAAGGCTGAGGACGGTTCAACTCGCGTAGACGTTACAGAAGCTGTTGGAAAGGGCAAGGACGGTGAAGACCACGAAAAAGTTCTTCTCCGCAAAGACGGGACTTCAGTTTACATCACTCAGGACATTGGTACAGCAATCAGCCGTCACGATGACTGGGCTTTCAACGAACTGGTTTACGTTGTAGCTTCTGAACAGATTTTCCACTTTAAGGTTTTGTTCTACATCCTCAAAAAACTTGGCTTTGACTGGGCTAAAAAACTCTATCACCTTAGCTACGGTCTCGTAAACCTTCCAAATGGACGCATGAAGAGCCGCGAAGGCACAGTAGTTGATGCCGATGATTTGATTGATTCACTCCACGCAGATGCTTTGGCTGCAATCAAGGAAAAAGGCCGTGAAGAAGAAGTTGGTGATGCAGATGTTGTTGCAGAAAAGGTTGCACTTGCTGCCCTTCACTACTACTTGCTTCAGGTTTCACCAGTTAAAGATATGATTTTTAATCCTGAAGAATCATTGAGCTTCAACGGAAACACAGGTCCATACTTGCAGTACATGGGTGCACGCATTTCTTCAATTCTCCGTAAGGCTGAATCTGAAGGTGTTAAGCCAGCTACAGCCACAGAAGCAGCAAAACTTCTTAAGGCCGGAGAAGAATGGGATCTTATCAAGCGTCTTGGCGAATATCCTGAGACAATTGCACGTTCTGCAGAAAACAAGGATGCATCTGTAATGACAGGCTACATCTACGACATAGCAAAGCTTTTCTCAAAATTCTACCAGCAGTGTCCTATCATGAGCGCAGAATCAGCTGAACTTAAATCTGCACGCCTTGCATTGGCAAAAGCAACATTGCAGGTACTTAAAGAAGCAATGGAACTGGTATTGGTTCCATACTTGGATAAAATGTAAAGATAAAAAATTATTTGCTTTGTTCGCACCTCCTGTGCGTAAGTTTTTGAAAAATTTGCGGTGGTTGAGCCTTACGAGCACAGCTCTCCAGGAGACTCGCTACAAACACCTCTCAGGTGTTTGTTTAACGCTCCCTATGTCGAAACCACCTTTTTTATCCTTTAATTCTGGAGAAAACCAATGAAATATCTCGTTCTTTCTGACATTCATGGAAGCGCTTTGAGTTTGCAGACTGCTCTTGATTCATTTGAAAAGGATGTGAATCTGATCATTCTCTGCGGGGATTTTTTGAACCACGGCCCACGGAATCCACTTCCAGAGGGCTGGGACACTAAGAAAACCGCAGAAATTCTCAACAAATACAAACAGAAAATTGTATGCGTTCGCGGCAACTGTGACAGTGAAGTTGACCAGATGCTTCTGACTTTTCCGTGTCTGAACGCCTACACAACCTTGTTCACGGATAATAAAAGAAGAATCTTCATTCATCACGGCCATCTTTATGACCGTTCAGAGCTAAAAGAGCTTTTACCGGATGATACAATTGTAGTCAGCGGCCACACCCATGTTACAGTAATGGAAGAACAGGAAGGTCTTTTCTATTTTAATCCGGGTTCGATTTCTCTTCCAAAATGCGATGACGGAAAGACCTGTGGCCTTTTTGAAACAAATCCAGACGGCACGGTAAAAGCAGGACTTTATAAAATTTCAGGAGAAAAAATCAGGGAAACCACTTTTTAGCCACAGTTTCCCCTAAAAATCTGAAAAAATCTAGTCCAGCTGCTGAAGTTCTACAGCAATTTCTTCCATCTCTCGGTCAGTCATAGCGATTGTCTCAGCAACACGGAACAGCTCACGGCGGATACTTTCAGGAACCTTTGTGGTGGTCTTGTTCATGTTCCAGACAAGCCCAGAAATCCATCGCAATCGTCCTGAGCTGTATTTCCACCCGAACCTCATGGGTTGTAGAAGAAAGAAATACAGGAACTTCAATTACAAGATGAAGGCTTCTGTAGCCAGATTCCTTTGGCGTTTTGATATAGTCTTTTTCAAGAATCAGCTTGATGTCCGGCTGCTTCAGAAGCATGTCCCTTACTGCATAAATATCAGAAATATAAGGACATACAACACGAACTCCGGCAATATCATCCAGATTGTTCACCATTGAATCAAAAGTTACAGGCAACCCCTTTTTCTGAAGCTTTCCAGAAATGCTCTGGGGCGACTTTACACGGGATTTTACGGTTTCAATAGGATTTCTTCTCCCCGAAACCTTGTTTTCCTTGTTAAGAATGTCCAGCTTTGTTTCAATTTGTTTGATGGCGCTTTCATAAATCATCATTATCTGCTGAAATTCAAAGGCCATCTTGTAGAATTCATCAGGATTTGCAAGTTTGTTTGTAATAACTGAAGGCAAAGCATCTTCGCCATAATCTGGAACGCTTTCAGTTGCAATTTCATCAATATTCAAAACAGTGCTCCAATTAAAATTATATTTGTCTTATACTGAATAAACAAAATATAATAATAAAAGTTTCAAACGGCAAGTAAAATTTTCTTCACGAGCACCATTCAAATAAATTTGTTTTTTATTTCATTCCAAGAAGAGCTTTAGCAGTTCCAAAAGCAGTATTTTCATCAAGAACAGCTCCGCAATTCACGAACAATGGAATAAAACCGTCCACCAGTTCCTTATTCTTGTTAAAGTCATCTTCGGTCATTGCTGTGTAAATCGTGTTCAGAATAAAATAAACCAGCGGAGTGATGTTACACTTGTCACTTTTCTCAGTCATGGTTTTTCCAACCAGACCGTTGAATTCAGAAAGATAAAGCTTAAGACAGTTCCAGGACTTAAAGCTGATTAAACGGTACACCAGGGAATTTGGAACACTTGTAGCTACAGTGCTTCCGTCAGAATACTTCATTCCAAAATCAGCATGACCAATGATCTTTTGGGCATCACAACCTTTGTTCAAAAGTGCAGTCAATGTCTTTTCATCATCATATTCCGCAGCCAGATGAAGTGCATTTGCACCCATCTTTCCTTCAATCTGCTTCACAAATTCATCTGGAGCCGAAGTTTTTTCAATACAAAGAGCAATTATTTTTTCAATATCACTTAATTTTTTCTTCTGTTCTTCTTCTGTTCCGTTTCCAGCAATGTAAATCAAACGGGCAAGCCCAGAAAGTTCAAAAGTCACCCTCATTTGATGCACAATTGAAAGATACTGCTCCTGACGAGCTTCCATTGGAAGTCTGGACATATCTATTGAGTTGAGCACCTGCTGGGTTCGGAACATGACCATCTTTTCAGTGAATTTTTCCACACCGCCAGAAACAACACCCTTTTTCTGAATCGCATAATACAGCGGAGTGACATCATCAATTCTGCATGTATCAAAATCAACAGTTTCAGAAAGCTTCTTGAATTTGGAAAAATCACAGTCCTCAATTGCCTTCTGCAAATCATTCAAATTTTCTTTCGTATAATCTGAAATCACACGATCCTGGGCTTTTGCTTCTTCAACAAACATCTTTGGGGGAAACTGAATCCAGAACTGTTCTTTGGCATTTGAACCTGCAAAAAGCTTGTCCGCAGAAAAGGCAAATATTTTATTTTCTACACCACAATTCCAGAATTTAAGCGCAGTTTCCCTGTCGCCGTCATACATAAACAGTGCAAAGCCCTGCTGAAGAAACTGTGGAGCATATTCACTCTTAAAATCCACAGAAGAAAGTCCTGCCAGAAATAATTCCTTTGCCTGAACAAAATCAAAGCTGGCAACTGCCACAAAACCTTTGAACCAATTCACAAAGAAATCTTTGTTTTCTGGAACCATTTCAGCAATCTGCTCATAAAAAGGCTCCATTTCTCTTTGCTTGTAAATAAAATCCTTGAACACGGATTTGTAAATATAAACAATGGACTGAGCCATGATTCCTGAAAATCTTTCATCTATTTTTTCTTCTGACATGATATTCTCCAAAAAACGCCAGATTCAGGGAGAACGGCGAAAAATTCTAAAACTGAAAAATCAGTTAGATCAGCTTTCCGAATTTTCTTTCCAGATCCTTGATAAGTTTGTATTCAAAAGAATCAACCAAAGCAAGATAAGAAGCTTCGATAATGTCACTTGAAACACCCATAGTAGCCCAATGAGATTCGCCATCGCTGGATTCAATGAGAACGCGAACACGGCTTGCAGTGGCCCCTTTTCCATCAAGAACACGAACTTTGTAGTCTGTAAGATGAATCTGGGCCACATTTGGATAGAACTGCTCCAATGCATTTCTGATTGCGACGTCCAATGCATTTACTGGACCATCACCGTCACCAGCGGAAACAACAACCTTGCCATCAACATCGATCTTAAACTGTGCAAATGCGCTCTGATCATCAGCAAATCTAGGAAATTCACCGCTGGTCTTGTAATAATGCAGGTTGAAGAATGGCTGATATTTACCGATAGCCTTGCGAACAAGAATTTCAAAGCTTGCATCGGCACCCTCAAACTGATAACCGATATGTTCAAGTTCCTTAACTTTTTTTACGATTTCAGCAACCACAGGGGAATTTTTGTTCAACGAAGAGTCAAATTTCTGAACCTTCTCCACAATCATGCTCTTTCCAGCGACTTCACTCATAAGGAACACGCGTTCGTTTCCAACAGTCTCAGGAGTGATGTGTTCGTATGCAAAAGGATTCTTAATTACAGCATCAATGTGCATTCCAGCCTTGTGAGCAAAAGCACTTCCACCAACATAAGGCATACCTGCATCCAGCGCAATATTTGTGATCTCAGCCACGCGCTTACAGATTGGGGTGAGCTTAACCATATTTTCTTCAGGAATACAGTTGCAGTCCATTTTAAGCTGAAGGTCGGCAATGATTGTGCTAAGATTTGCATTTCCGGTACGTTCTCCAAAACCAAGCAGAACCCCCTGAACATGTGCAGCACCGGCTTCCACAGCCATCAGCGAATTTGCCACAGCAAGACCAGTATCATTATGTGTATGAACACCAACAACAACTTCCCCATTCTTGGCAAATCGTTCCACAACAGTTTTTGTTGCCTCATAGCACTGCATCGGCATTTCACCACCTTTAGTCTCACAAAGACACAGACAACTTGCACCACCTTCAACAGCAGCACCTAGACATTTCAGCGCATATTCAGAATTTGCAGCATAACCTGTAAAGAAATGCTCAGCATCAAAAATTACTTCTTTTTTGTTTTCAACCAGGAAGGCAACAGTTTCTCTAATCATTTCAAGATTTTCTTCCAAAGTTGCGTGAATGATTTCCGTTACCTGAAAATCCCAGGTCTTACCAAAAATGCAGACAACATCAGTTTCAGCGGCAAGCAGGCTCTGGAGGTTTGCGTCCTCAGCACATTTAATTCCCTTGCGACGAGTTGAACCAAAAGCCACCAGTTTTGAATGCTGTAATTTCAGCTTCTTTGCCTCTGCAAAAAATTCCATGTCCTTTGGATTTGAACCTGGATTTCCAGCCTCAATATAGGTTACACCAAGTTCATCCAGGGCTTTTACAATATTGATTTTGTCCTGAACCGAGTAACTGATGCCCTCGCCCTGAGAACCGTCTCTTAAAGTTGAATCAAGAACTGAAATTTTTTTCATATTGTCTCCAAATGGGGGGCTGGCTCTGCCACCGGGCTTTTCAGGGTTCCGCTTTCGCTTCATTGGCTGTGCCAACGCTACGCGCCCTTACAATCCCTGCCCCGTTTAGTTATTCCGGCAAATATCTTGCTCTGTTGGTATCGGTTTCAAAAACATCCACAGCATGAATGTGAGCATCTTCTTCATTCTGTTTTTTTAGCGAAGGAATCTGCTCCACCAGCTGATTGTAGATGTAAGTTGCAATTCTTTCTGCACTGGGATTCTGATCAAAAAATGCCAGATCATTCAAATTTGTGTGATCAATTTTCTCACATACAGACTTGAGCGCCTTTTTTAGAATAGTGAAGTCCAAAAGCATTCCGCCCTCATCCAATTTGTTTCCCTGCACATGAACATAAACCTTGTAGTTGTGTCCATGAAGATTCTCACACTTACCGTGATAATCCCTGAGAAAATGAGCTGCGGCAAAAGATGTTTCAACTCTAACCTGATACATAGTTCATAGATTATATCAGAAACAGAGAGTAAAGAAAACAAGTCTAAAAATAAAAAAAACCGGCACAACAACGTGTACCAGTTCGGACTGAAGCAAATCAGCTATTATTTGAATGCTGCAGAGATTCTTTCAAGAACCTTCTTGCGATCCAATGGTTTTACGATGTAGTTCTTAGCACCGAGAAGAAGTGATTTCTTAACCAATTCTTCCTTACCAAGAGCTGAAACCATGATAACCTTTGCATTCTTGTCAAAAGCCATAATCTGTTCAAGTGCTGTGATACCATCCATGCGTGGCATAGTGATATCCATTGTTACGAGGTCAACATTAGGACAAAGTTCCTTGTATTTATCAACACCGTCTTTTCCATCTACAGCAGTTGCAACAACTTCATAGCCTTCACTTGTAAGAATCTGGCCAAGCTGTTTAGCAACGAACATAGAATCGTCTACTACGAGAACACGAATCTTTGTTCCGTCAGCGTTGATTCCCTCTGGCGGACGCTGGTTAATTGAAGGGAAATCTTCTTTAGTTTTCATAATCTACCACTCCTTATTTTACATGCGTTCGCGAATTGCGACGTTAACTTCGATTTTACCACATTCAGTGATAAGAGGAACAATAAGTGCCTCAACACTGTTTGCAGAGCTACCACCAAGGGCAGCAATTTCCATTTTCTCACCAGCAAAAAGTGCAGGTGGTGTAAGGTCAAATTTAAAACCAAGCTCATGAAGCTTTGTTACAGCCTGAGCAGTGATCAAGTTTGCAAGTTCGCTGATTGTAGCCTTAGCCAAATCATCAAATTTTGTGAGCTGTTCGCCGTTCATCTTTGATGCAATGTTCAAAGCTGTTTCAAAAGTCATATCAAAAAGAACACGACCTTCTACATCACCGGCAAGACCAACGAGTGCTGCAACGCCCATTACTGGCATAGCTGTAGACTTAAGATACAAGTCACCGCGTGTAACAGTTGCACCACCAAGAACTTCTTTCAAAACCTGATACGAAGTTTCAACAAATGGGTTAATGCACTCTACTCTCATGAGTTTTTACTCCTAATTATTTTTTTTCGAAAATTGTGATTGACCCAACAGTTTTTGCGGACCAAGCAGCATTGCCTTCCAATGATTCGTTCTGACCAAGGACTACAATACCATTTCCCTTCAACTTTTCAGCAAAATCAGCAGAAATTGTCTGCTGTGAAGCTGCAGGAAGGAACGAAAGCACATCACGTGCAAAAATAATATCACAAGCTGGCAAAGCATTTGTATTTGCACAGTCATGGTATTCAAACATTATACTATCACGAACATCAGAAGTAAATGTAAAGTCACCATTTGCTTTCTTTGTGATATATGGAGCATACCAGCCGTTTGCAACATCAGCAGGTACAGAAAGAAGCGGTGCATTAGAAATTGCAAGAAGATCAACTTCATGTGCATAAATTCTAATTTTTGCTTCTGGATAACGCTTTCTGAGCAAGCAGGCAATAGAATAAGTTTCGCAGCCTTTTCCACAACCTGGATTCCATACAACAATCTGCTTAGCAGTATTATCTGGAAGTGCCTTGTAGACAGCATCTGCATATTCTTTTGTCCACCATGTTCCGTTGCATGGAGAGAAGAATGATTTGAGGAATGCTTCTGCATCTCCAGCATCCTGAAGCTGAGTTTTATCCTTTCCTCTTTCTTTTTCCCATTCCTTGTAACGAATCTGCATCCATTTGTCATTCAAAGGAGATGCATTGAATTTTCTCATTGATGAAAGTGAATCAACAACGAATGAATAGTCTACTTTTTCTGGAGCAGCAGGAGCTGCTGGTTTCTTTTCTACTTTCTTAGCAGGAGCACCAGCACCTGGCATATTCATTCTTGCAGACATGTTCTTTACAACTTCAGCTTCAGCAGCTTTGTTGTCAGCTTTTGAACCAAAGATTCTTTCAATGTCCAAAAGGATGTACAGTCTGTTGTTAACTTCTACTACACCCTGAATATATTTGATGTTGATATCACCGAACAAAGGATGTGGTGGATTAATAGTTGACTTCTGAATACCAACTACTTTATCAATTTCATCAACAACAACACCGAAAGTCTGCTCGCCGATTGTAACGATAAGCATATTCTCCACGGCGTCAACTTCACGTTCCGGCATATCAATATTGAAGAACAGACGCAAGTCGATGATTGGAATAATTTCACCACGAAGGTTATATACACCAAGAACGAAAGGCAAAGTATTTGGAACGTAAGTAAAACGACCTGCTTTCGCAATTTCCTTTACCTTCATAATATCAATAGCGTAGTCTTTTCCAGCCAAAGAGAAAGTTACCATTTTGTAGTCTACGACTACCATGTTGTCTTTCTTTTCCTGAACAGCTCCATCAGCAGCATCAGGACCGGCGAAGCTCTGGAGATTTCCAAGACTTTCTTTTAATACAGAGTTGATTGTTGGCTTTTCATTTGTTGCAGCTTCCATAATCTTCCCCTTTACTCACTAAAAATTTCCATTCTCTTGACGAGCTTCGATTTCCTGACGAACACCAAGCTCAAGAAGCTGTGTAACATCAATGATAAGTGAAACCGAACCATCACCAAGGATAGATGCACCAGCAATACCTGGTGACTGAGTGAACTGATCGCGCAATGGCTTAATTACGACATCCTCTTCGCCGATAAGGTTGTCTACCATTACACCAATCTTCTTGTCCTGTGAACCAACGATTACTACGAAGCAGTAGTCGCCTTCATCAGTAGTTCTGATATTGAACAATCGGCTCAGGCGAAGAACGCTGATTACTTCGTTTCGAACATTCAAAACTTCGTAATTGTCGATTGTATTGATTTCAGATTTCTTTACGCGAACGCTTTCAATAACTGAAGCGATTGGAATTGAGTATGTTTCTCTTCCAACGCGTACCAAAAGTCCCTGAATGATGGCAAGTGTAAGAGGAAGTCTGATACTGAACTTAGAACCCTTACCTGGTTCAGTAGTTACGTTTACTGTACCGTTGAGCTTGTCAATCATTGTCTTAACAACATCAAGACCTACACCGCGTCCTGAAACGTTTGTGATCTTTTCTGCTGTAGAGAAACCAGGCATGAAGATAAGCTGTGCAGCTTCCTGGTCACTGAGAACTTTATTTGGATGGATAAGACCACGGTCAATAGCCTTAGCCTTTACCTTTTCTACGTTGATACCGCCACCATCATCTACAACATCGATAACAATCATGTTACCTTCGTTGGCAGCTTTGAGGAGAACTGTACCAGTCTCGTCTTTTCCAGCAGCCTTACGCTTTTCTGGAGATTCGATACCGTGGTCAACAGAGTTGCGTACACAGTGCATGATTGGATCCATAAGATCATCAATTACTGTCTTGTCAAGTTCTGTCTCTTCACCTTCAATGAGGAGGTTAACTTTCTTTCCAAGGTCTTTCTGCAAATCGCGGACAACACGAGGGAAACGGTCAAAGATCTGACTGATAGGAACCATTCGAATTTTCATTACGCCTTCCTGAAGCTCACCAGTGATGCGGCCCAGGTTCTGTGTAGCAGAATGGAACTTAGAGTTAAGATCCTTGAAGTGTGTTTCAAACGCATCGAAGAAGTTTGAAATATCACCGAATTCATTAAGGATATTTGCCTTGATGTCCTTAACAGCAACACCGTTCTGGATTTCCTCAAGATACTGAGGAAGCTGTTCGAACATACGGCGGATTTTTTCCTTGTATGATGAATCCAATGTCTGGAACTGAATAAGCATATCTGCAAAATGCTGCTGGCTCTGGTTGAAAGAAGCCTTTGTAATTACAGTTTCCGAAACAAGGTTCAAGAGGTAGTCGATTCGTTTTGAGTCTACACGGAGAATTGAACTCTGCTGTGCGTGTCCGCTTGCTGGAGCACCTGATTTTGCAGGAGCCTTTGCCGGTGCAGCAGGTTTAGCCTCTGCGGCAGGAGCTGGTGCTGGAGCAGGCTCTGGAGCCTTCTGTTCTACCACAGGTGCTGCGGCAGGAGCTGGTGCTGGAGCGGCAGCTGATTCTGAATCAGTTGCAACGGCATTGTCCAGACATTTTGCATCAGTACTCAAAGTTACGTCATCAAGGAATGCAGTGTCTTCAAGCTGTTCGCCTGAGTTTGCTGTAGCAACATAATATACTACATTCTTGTGGAATTCATCTTCGTAAAGGGCATCAAAGTCTGGAACAGTCTTAAGAACTGTACCACAAGCTTTGAGTGCGGCAAATACCTGAATACCACCAACACTGTTCATTGGGTTTGATTCGTCAAATTCAACAGTAACTGACCAAAGCTTCTGATCTGGTGCGCAACCCTGTTTAAGTTCAAGAAGCTCGTATTCTGAAAGGTCAACCTTTACAGAGCCTGATGAAGCAGATGCGGCAGCAGGAGCTGGTGCAGCGGCTGGTTTTGGAGCGGAAGGAGCTGCAGCCGGTGCGGCACCGCCTCCACTGATCATAGCGCGAATTGTATTTGAAATTTCTTCAGTGCTTTCTTCGTAAATCGAACCGTTGGTTCTGGCTTCAAGCATGGCCTTGATTACGTCAAGAGCTTTCAAAAGAGTATCTACTACATCTTCTGTTACTTTTACACGATCTGAACGAACCTCATCAAGAAGGTCTTCCATTGTGTGAGCAAAGTGAGCAATCTCTGAAAATTCAACAGTTGCCGAGTTACCTTTTAACGTATGGGCAGCACGGAAGATTTCATCAATCGCGTCGTGGTTGTTTGGATCAGTCTCGATAGCAAGAATATTGCTCTCAAGGTTGTCCACCATCTGTTCAGATTCTGAGAAGTAGTCTTTCAGTAATTCTTCGTTTGTAGCGTCAAGATAATCACTCATACTATATATTTTAACTCTTAGTT
>JAGHUJ010000194.1 GCA_018064905.1 Candidatus Treponema equifaecale | reverse complement strand
TAAAGAGAAATTATGAATAAATATTTACGAAAACTTTTAAAAATTGCCGTTCCATTAATGATCAGCAATGTAATTGCACAGGTGCAGATGCTGATTGACCGAATTTTTCTTGGTCAGATGAACACACTTTATATGAGCGCCCTGGGAAACGTGAACACGCCGCTTTGGATGTCCATGTCAGTTTGCTTTACTTTGGTAACTGGCGCTTCAATTTTAATCAGTCAGAATGTAGGCGCTGATGACAAGGACAATATTCACAGTTACGCAGCATCAATGTTCAAGTGGAACAATGTGCTTCCGGTGCTGATGTTCTTCTTCTGGTTCTTTTTTGGAGAACACGTGTTCAAATTGCTGGGTGTTTCAGAAAGCATCATGCCATATTGTAAAGGCTATGTCAGATATTTCGCACCAATCTATTTAATAGTAGGAATTGAAGGCTCATTCAACGTAATCATGCAGACTTCAAACTACACAAAGCCGTTGGTATATTTTGGTGCCCTTCGTGCCGGTTTGAACATTATTCTGGACTACATAATGATTTTCGGTAAATTCGGTTTTCCTGAAATGGGAATTGAAGGCGCTGCTATGGCAACCACAATTTCTGAATATGCCGGACTTCTGCTTACAGTTCACATCGTCATCAAAAGCAAGGAACTTTTCACCCGTCCAAGCCTTAAAAGCATTATCCGTTCACCTTTAAAACCATTCCTTACCTCAGCAAAGCTTGGAATAAATGTTGCGGTAGAAGATTTTGTATGGAATTTGGGAAACCTTGCAATCATCAGAATTTTGAATTCAATCAACGAGCTGGCAGCCGGAATTTATTCAATCGTTCTGAGCATTGAAATTATTGTAGTTGTGCTTGTTGTTTCACTTGGAAATGCCACAATGACTTTAACAGGTGAGGCAAGGGGAAACAGAAATCTTAAGCAGTTCCGGGAAATCTGTAAAATCGCATATCTTGCCTGCATTGGAATCACCACAGTTTCTCTGGCAGTAAGTCTGGCAATTCCACAGCTGCTGCTTTCACTTTTCACAAAAGACACGGCAATAATCACCGGCTGCGGAATCTATCTTGCCTTAATCAGCTTCAATCTATATGGAAAATCAGCAAACATCATCATCGGAAACGGAATTCGAGGCTCTGGAAACACAATCTGGATGCTTAAGACACAGTTTCTGGGACTTGCATTCATTGTGGGCTTCTGCAGTCTCTTTGTATATGTGTTTAACTGGGGAATAGCAGGAGTATTTCTTGCAGTAATCGTTGATGAAATTGCCCGGGCTTTGATTAATTTTGCAAAGCTGAAGGGAATTATGAAGCACTGGGACAGTTTGAAATAAACCTGATTTGGATTTATGAACAGAAAGCTGAACACGAAATAAATATAACAAAAAGTTTTTTCTAAAATGTCATTTCAGGTATATAATTAAGATTATTTTTAACTAGTATCGGGGGATTAAATGGCAAAGAAAGAACTGGACAGATTTGCTACAACTTACAAAAAGGACATGAAGATTCAGACAAAGCTTATGGGTATTCTTGCAGGTTCTGTTCTTTTATCTTCGCTGGTAATTTTATTTCTTTCTATTAATGTATTCAACACAAAGCTTCTGGCTCATGAAAAAGAGAGAATTGAAACAAATGCAACAGGCGTTATCAACATTGTTGCAGACTGGCAGGTTCAGCTTTCTCAGTATTCATATCTTTTTTCAAAAAACCCAGGAATTGCAGAAGCCATTTACAGCGATGACGGCACTCTTGATTCAAAAGTCGATGAAATCATGGAAAACCTTGATATGGACTTCTATGCAATCATGGATCCACAGGGAAAAATCTTAAAAGCAAAGGAAATTTCAGGAAACCTCACAAACTCTACGGCAGTTTCAAAGGCTCTTGCAGGAGAAAGCTACTGGAGTTATGAAGAAATCGGAAGCCAGACTTATGCAATCGTAGCGGCAGATCCAATCAAATATGAAGATGAAGTAATCGCTGTTTCAATCTTTGGTTACGCTCTGGACAATGATCTTTTGGCTGTTGAAGTAAAAAATGGCTATGACCTTGAATGTACTGTATTTAAAGGGGACCTTCGTATAGACACAACTCTTAAAGATTCCCACGGAAACAAAATGGTTGGCACAAGAATTGACAATCAGAATGTAATTTCCACTGTATTGAATGAAGGAAAAACCTTTATCGGTGAAGTTACTATTAATGGCACAAAATATGTTTCTGCATACAGTCCCTTTGTTTCAAAGGACGAAAAAATCACAGGTATGGTCTTTGTTGCAAAAACATTGGAGGCTCTTGAAACAACCCGTTACACAACAATGAAAATCGTTACACCGGTTGCAATTGTTCTTATCATTGTGCTTGTAATTGCTGTTGGTTTCTTTGTTCGCTGGCTCATGTGGCGAATCAAAAATGTTACAGAATCCCTTGAAGAAATGGCAACAGGTGAAGCCGACCTTACAAAGCGCTGCAAGCTCTTTATCCGTGATGAAATCGGTTTCCTTGTAATTCAGTTTGATGCCTTCTGTGATAAGCTTCAGCAGATTATTTCTGAAGTCAAGCATTCTAAGGATGAATTGAATGTAACAGGATCCAACCTTACTTCTTCAATTGATGAAGCTTCCAGTGCAATTGCTGAAATCAGTTCAGGAATCACAAGCATTCATCAGCAGATTTCAAATTCCAATTCCAGCGTTCAGCAGACAGCTGCAGCAGTGGACGAGGTGACAGAAAATATTGCCACTTTGGACAGCATGATTGAAAACCAGTCCCACAATGTTTCAGAAGCTGCCAGCGCAGTTGAACAGATGATCGGAAACATTTCTTCAGTTAACAATTCTGTTGAAAAAATGGCCAGCTCATTTGACGGACTTTCTCAGAATGCTCAGCTTGGATTCTCTAAGCAGCAGTCTGTTAATGAAAGAATCCATCAGATTGAAGAACAGTCCAAGATGCTTCAGGAAGCAAACCACACAATTTCTTCTATTGCAGCTGAAACAAACCTTCTTGCCATGAATGCAGCAATTGAAGCAGCCCACGCAGGGGACGCAGGAAAGGGCTTCTCGGTTGTTGCTGATGAGATCCGTAAGCTTTCTGAAACTTCTTCTGCTCAGTCAAAGACAATCGGTGAGCAGCTTAAGAAAATCAAGGATTCCATTTCTGAAGTAGTTTCTGCTTCTGTTGAATCAAGCGCAGCCTTCTCTGAAGTTTCAAACAAAATCAAGGAAACTGACCAGCTTGTCATTCAGATCAAATCCGCAATGGAAGAACAGACAGAAGGTTCAAAGCAGATCAGCGATTCTTTGCGCTCAATGAATGAAAGTACACATGAAGTAAATGCTGCTTCTAAGAACATGGCTCAGAAGAACCAGATAATTCAGGATGAAGTTAGAAAGCTTCAGGGAATTACTGCAGAAATGCAGAGCAGCATGAACGAAATCGCTTCTTCGTCTTCAAGAGTAAGTGAAACTGGCCGGGAACTGGGAAGCATGTCTGAACAGGTTCAGGGCTCAATCACAAAGATTGGTTCACAGATCGACTTGTTCAAAGTATAAGAAAAGGGGCTGTCCTAGAAATATTCATTTCGTCATTTCGACCGAAGTGGAGAAATCTATGATTCTTTATATTACAAAGATTTATAGACCTCTCGACTACGCTCGAGGTGACATTTCTGAACTTTTTAGGCAGCCCCTTTTGAGTTCAATTACGAATTAAGCATTTCGCATTAAGAATTGAATTACAAGTCTTTTCCAGTAATTTTCTTTACACACTCGTGATAGAGTTTACTTGTCTGTGCTACAACGTCAGCTGGAACTTCCTTGATTGTTGGGTCGCCAGCCAGGTTGTTTGCCTTGAGCCAGTCACGGATGAACTGCTTGTCATAAGAAGCTGGGCTTGTTCCAACCTTGTATTCTGCAGCATTCCAGAAACGGCTTGAATCTGGTGTAAGAACTTCATCACCAAGAACCAAGTCACCGTTTTCATCAAGACCGAATTCAAATTTTGTATCAGCAATGATGCTTCCGTTCTTTTTTGCGTGTTCGTAGAATTTTTTGTAGATTGCAAGGGCAGTATTTTCGATTTTTGCTCCCAAATCTTTTACAGGATAAAGCTTGTTCAAGTCATCCTTCATGTAGTCGATTGTAACGTTGATGTCGTGACCTTCAGCAGCTTTTGTTGAAGGAGTTACGATTGGTTCATCAAGGGCTTCAGCCTGTTCATATTTTTTGTCAAATGAATGACCAAGGAATGGTTCTCCCTTTTTGTAAGCTTCATACATAGAACCGAACATATAGCCGCGAACGATAACTTCATAAGGAATCATCTTAAGCTTTTTAACAAGAATTGTGCGTCCTTCATATTCAGGCTTCTGGAATTCAGCTGGCATGTCCTTCAAATCTGAAGAAATCATGTGGTTCTTTGTAATGTCCTTAGTCAAATCAAACCAGAAATTAGAAAGGGCATTCAAAACCTTACCCTTGTCAGTAATCATAGTTGGAAGAATTACGTCAAAAGCAGAAATTCTATCTGTTGTAACAATAACCATGCGTCCGTCTTCAAGATCATAAACTTCACGAACTTTGCCGCTGATAATTTTTTTCATTTTTCAACCTCTAATAATAAGAAAAAAGTTGTTTCATTCTAATATTATTTGATTTGTTTAACAATAGGACAGTCTGCAACTTCAAAACCTGCATTCATCACCTCAAGAACAGACAGGCATTGTAATACAAAAATTGTGTGATATAATTTTTGTATGCTTTGGAATAAAAAATTCAAGAAATCTGTACTGATTCTTTTTTCAGGCCTGATTTTTGCTTCCTGTGGTGAAAAATCGACTCTAAACGAAAATTCAACAGAATTAAAAAATAATGAAAATCAAAAATTCAAGACGCTTTCTGATTTTGAAGGAAAAAAAATCGCAGTCAGCGTAGGTACCACTGGTGCTGATGCCCTTATAGAAAAATTCAAGTCTGTGGAAGTTACTTATGCAAACACTTCACCGGATTTAATTATGCTGCTGGAGACATCCAAAGTTGATGCAATTGCTGTAACCGATGGAGTTTCAAAGAATGTTTTAAAAGAAAAACCAAATTTCAGGATATTCCCCGAATCTTATGGCAGCAGCGAAGCTGGATTCATCTTTAAAAAGGGAAGTCCATTAAAGAAAGATTTTGATGAAGTTCTGCAAAAGATGAAGGATTCTGGGCAAGTTCAGAAAATTATTGAAAAATGGACTGGAAACGATGAAGACCTAAAAGTTGTTCCAGAGCAGACTTGGGATGGAAAAAACGGAACCTACAACTATTACACAGAAGCTTTTTATGAACCATATTCCTATATAAAAAATGAAAAAGTGGTCGGAATTGATGCTGATTTGCTTCTTCATATTGCAAGGGAACTTGATGTAAAGGTAAATATCTATAATGTGGATTTTACAGCCATTCTCCCCGCTGTTCAAGGTGGAAAAGGTGACATTGGTGGAGGCGGACTTTCAATTACAGAAGAAAGAGCCAAAACTGTGGATTTTTCCACTCCATACACTGGTGGAAAATATGTTTTCATGTACAAAGAGAATTCTGCTAATCAAAGAAAAGATTTCTTTGATTCTCTTCAGAAAAGTTTCCACCGAAATTTTATTACGGAAAACCGCTGGAAACTGCTTCTGAACGGATTCGTCGTATCAATTTTTATATCCATTGCTTCTTTGATTCTTGGTCTTCTTATTGGATTTTTGATTTGTCTTTTGAGAAGATCAAACAATAAACTGGGAAATAAATTTGCCTTCCTTTTCATAAAAATCATGCAGGGAATGCCAATAGTCGTTTTCCTGATGATTTTGTATTACGTTGTCTTTGCAAAAGTAAACATTTCAGGAATTCTTGTTTCCATAATTGGCTTTGGATTGAATTTTGCGGCCTATTCCTGTGAAATTATGAGAAGCGGCCTGGATTCCATTGAAACAGGACAGTCTGAAGCTGCACTTGCTTTGGGATATACAAAGATGCAGTCATTCTG
The DNA here is from genome assembly GCA_018064905.1 of Candidatus Treponema equifaecale. Classification (GTDB taxonomy): domain Bacteria; phylum Spirochaetota; class Spirochaetia; order Treponematales; family Treponemataceae; genus Treponema_D; species Treponema_D equifaecale. The sequence goes on along the minus strand of JAGHUJ010000194.1, from coordinate 16,761 downwards.
GAAGGTTGTATTTCCACAGGCTTCACAAAGGTTTATTCCTGTTCTAAAAGGCCAGTTTATTTCAATGGTAAAAGAAACTTCAATTGTCGGATACATTGCAGTTCAGGATTTGACCAAGGTAAGTGACATCATTCGTTCAAGAACACTGGAAGCTTTCTTTCCATTGATTTCCACTGCAATCATCTATTTTGTCATGGCAAATCTTCTTACTATGTTCCTGACTAAATTTGAAGCTTCAATTGATCCAAAAAGACGCAAGAATATTTTGAAAGGGGTGAAGAAATGATTGAATTCAAGCACCTGTGTAAAAAATACCCGAATGTGACACCTTTAAAAGATGTAAATGCAAAAATCGAAAGGGGTGAAGTAATTTCCATCATTGGTCCAAGTGGAACTGGAAAATCAACTTTGCTCAGATGTTTGAACCGTTTAGAAACTCCTACAAGCGGCGAAATATGGGTTGACGGCGTTAACATGTGTGATCCATCCACGGACTTGTCAAAGGTTCGTCAGAAAATGGGAATGGTTTTCCAGTCCTTCAATCTGTTTGCCCACAAAACCGTAATTGAAAACATAATGATGGCTCCAATGGACTTGCTGAAAATTTCCAGGCAGGAAGCCTATGACGAGGGAATGCGGCTTTTAAAAATGGTTGGACTTTCAGAAAAAGCCTTGAATTATCCGAACGAGCTTTCTGGCGGACAAAAACAGAGAGTTGCAATTGCACGAGCACTGGCAATGAAGCCTGAAATCATTCTTTTTGACGAACCAACCTCTGCTCTGGACCCGACAATGGTAAGCGAAGTTCTGGCAGTTATTTCAGAACTGGCAAAGCAGGGACTTACAATGATGATTGTAACCCACGAAATGAGATTTGCCAGGGATGTTTCCACAAGAATTTTCTACATGGACGAAGGAATCATCTACGAAGACGGAACTCCTGAGCAGATTTTTGACAATCCACAGAAGGAACAAACCCGAAATTTCATCTACAGAATCAAAAACTGGACCTATACAATCGACAGAAAGGATTTTGACATCTACAGCATGATTGGAAATTTAAAAACTTTCTGTACCCGCCAATTCCTGAATGACAGGCAGCAGAATACAATTACGCTGGTGCTTGAAGAACTGGTTGAAAACCGATTGCTAAAAGCCTGCGGTGATTCTCCTGACATTAAGCTTGAATTTTCATGCGGAGAAAACGGTGGTAAAGCTGAACTGAAAGCAACTTATTCTGAACTCGATCCAATGCTGGAAGAATTTTCGGATAAACTTTCAGATTCGATTATTCAGCATTATCTGAAACTTACAAACCATGACAAGGAGAAAAAACTTCTTGAATTTGAGGTGATATTTTAATTTTTCTTGAAAGGGCTGCTGCAATGATTTCGACGAGTTCAATCAGCGCAGCAATACAGTTCAAGGCCACAGCCTTGCATAAAAATTCATTATTGAAACAGACTGAATAAATCATTAAAATATCTGCTATTGTGTTAGTACGATATTCATCAGACAGCAAGGGAAGGCCAGTAAAAAAGGCAGTTATTTATACAAAAGACGAACATAAAATCCCTTTAGAACAGATTGATCCAGATGCATTGTTTATAATTCAGCATCTTAAAGAATGCGGCTATGCTGCATATATAGTTGGCGGAGCGGTAAGAGACTTAATCGTTGGAAAAAAACCAAAGGATTTTGACATCGTTACCGAGGCAACTCCATCAAAAATCAAAAAGCTTTTCAGAAATTCAAGAATTATTGGAAAGCGTTTCAGGCTCGTACACGTATTTTTTGGTCCAAAAATTTTCGAAGTTTCAACCTTCCGTTCCATTGTTGACGGTTCCGTTGGAAATGCCTTTGGAACCATGGACGAAGATGTTCAGCGCCGGGATTTTTCTTTGAATGCACTTTATTATGATCCACTCAAAGAACAGGTTATTGACTACGTTAACGGTGTTGAGGACATCAAGAAAAAGGTGATTAAGCCTGTAATTCCAATGGACAGAATCTTTGTTGAGGATCCTGTTCGTATGCTCCGTGCAGTAAAATACAGTGCCACAACTGGCTGCAAGCTTCCTCATTCACTCAAATCAAAAATCAGAAAATCGGCTCATCTTCTTCTGCCAATTTCTCCATCACGCCTTACAGAAGAGCTTTTGAAGATTATAAATTCAGGCCATTCCTATGACATTGTAAGCGCAGCACTGGATACAGATCTTTTCATGTATCTTCAGCCAGCAGCCTGCTCATTGATGTACGAAAACAAGGAATTTGAAAAAAAATACATGATGCATCTTCAGGAGCTGGATCAGCTTGTTCAGACACAGCCAGAATCCCGTCTTGGACAGCGACTTACATTCCTTATCTGTGATTTTATTTCTTCACTTACAGACTGGAAAATGGAAATTTCTACAAAGAGTGCTGCCGGGGAACTTTACACAAAAACCTGGAACCAGTGCCGTCACTTTGTGCTTCCAATGAATCCTCAGCGAACCGAGCTTGAATATGCAATCAAAAATTCTTTGACAAAGCTTGGAGTAGGTGTAAGAATCGGAAAAAAGCGAAGATAAATATTTTTTAAGCCGTCAGTTCAGGTTGCCTGACTGGCGGTAAAAGTTTATCGATTACAATATAGATTTCTTCTATAAACATTCCAGATTCTTTTTCAATCATCTGAATTACATAGTTCTTTAGTTCCTGACTCATCTGGGTAAGATGGCAGTCCATTGGCAAATCCACAACCAATGCAAAAATGTAACCGGCCTTGCTGTTTCTAACAGAAAGTTTTTTTACCCTGACTCTGCTGTTATAGCCGTTGATTAAATTTGATGTCATTCTGGCTAAAACTGCATGGGAAATATCCTTGCGGGCTGTTCTGGAAAAAGATGGACTTACAACAGATTTTTCAAAGAGTTTTGTGTTCTGAGAAGGTGCGGATTTCTTTACCCCAAGCAATTTTTCAAGAATTCCCATGATGAATTTTCTTCGGGCCAGGGAAACTCGAATGGATTTAACGAAAATTTTTGAATAGGTCCTGTCCTTTACTTCGTAGGCTCGAACCGGAATTACATGTTTACCTTCAATCTGACGGCTTCTGCGGGCTTCTTCCATCTGCTCTGGTGTGGCAATGTCTTCAATACGAACATATTTTTCCGGCAATGGCAGCTGAAGTCTCATGGCAATCTTGTTCACCATTTTTTCAGAAGTACCGAGAATCATTATTTTTTTGATTTTATTGTATACAATGGCTCGGGCAACGCTGTCTCTGTGCTCCTTGTCGTCAAAAAGAGCCACACGAACCGCACCCATATAGTTTTTTTCAAGCTTTGCTGAACGTCCTGCAAGAATCTCATCATCCTGAATCAAAAGTCCATCGTCAATGATAACCTTAATGCCATATTTCTGAGCCACCAGCTTTGCACGAAAACTTTTGCCTGTGCCGCTGGGACCATAAAAGGCGAATACTGAGATTTTTGTGTTGATGCCAAGGAGTTCCTTGATAAATTCCATTCTATTTTAAAGTTTAATGCAGGAATCTCCATTTATCAAGGAATCATTTAACATTTTTTTGAATTTTGTCGAAATCCCACAGACAATTTTCTTTGGTAAACCTTCCATTCTTTCTGAAGGAAAATCCAGCTGCCATGCGTGCAGAAAAAAGTCCTGACCTGTGATTTTTGAATCAATTTTTTTTCCACCATAAGCCACGTCCCCCAGCAAAGGATGTCCGTGGAATGAAGTCTGAGAACGAATCTGGTGGGTTCTGCCTGTTTCAATCACATATTGAACCAATGTAACTTCAGTTCCGTTGTATTTTCCGTGGGCAAGGGCAGTGGCATGAGTTACAGCTTCTTTTCCAGATTTTTCACCAACGCTGACCTTATGAAAACTTTCCTTGCCATCATCATTTTTTTCTATATTATCAATCCAATCTTCTGAACCGGAAAAATTTCCCTGACACAATCCAAGATAGGTCTTTTTTGATTCGTGGTCGTGAATGGATTTTGAGAACCATTGGGCCCCCTTTAAGCTTTGTGAAAACACAATTATTCCTGTGGTTTTTCTGTCCAGACGGTGAAGGGGGCCGCATTTGAATGAAAGGGAATCCTTCTCTTGATGAAAATATTCGTAGTCCGCCTCCACATATTCAGAAAGCGCTTTTTCCTCAGAACCAGGCTGAACAGGAATATCATAAGGCTTGTTCAAAATGAGCAGATCCTCGCTTCTGAACAAAACCCAGTCTTCACAAACAGGCTCTGCTTCCACATTTTTTTTAGAACCAGCTTCATCCAAAGAAAGCAAAAAATCAGCAATCTGAATATCGTCTCCTTCAGAAACCCGGGAATTTCCCTCACATTTTTTTCCATTCAGCTTAATCAAACCTTTTCTCAAGGATTTATATAATGAAGAAAGTGACTCCTGAGTTAAAAAACGACGGAGCAGCTTGTCCATTCTTCTTCCTTCATCATCTTTTCCGGCTGTAAAATGTGTAAAATTCATAGCACTATTTTAACATAAATTGCCTTGAAAATAACACCTTCAATTGGTAAAATAAATTCTATGCTTTCTAATGCCGGAATCCAGTTACATTCACTTCTCAAAAGTCCCGTTTTTCTGGGCATTGTTTTCAGCTGGTTTTCCGCCCAGTTCATCAAAACCATCATCAAGCTTTTCTCAGGCAAAATCCACACCATAAAGGATCTCTTTGAACTTCTTTTCTGGCGCACCGGAAGCATGCCTTCAAGCCATTCTTCTATCACAGCCTGCATCTGTACAATGGTAGGATTCAGAGCCGGATTTGATTCAGATATTTTTGTATTGGCACTTGTATTCTTCCTTGTTACAATCAGAGATGCTGTTGGTGTAAGAAGGGCAAACGGACTTCAAGCCAAAAGAATCAATGAAATTGGTGACCTGCTTCAAGAAAAAGGTCTTTACCAGGAATACAATAAATTAAAAGAAGTAAACGGACATTCTCCAATGGAAGTTTTTGTAGGAACTCTTCTTGGACTTTTCATTGGAATAGCATTTTCCGTGCTTTAGGCCTTCCAGAAATGAAAGTTAAGCCTTCAATTTTAATTTCGATTGCAGTCAGCATAATTTCTCTTTTTCTTCTTCTTGGATTCAGAACAATTCCTGTAAGCCGTCTGTGGAAGGGCTATCAGGTTCTTTATGTTTTCACAAATGAGCTTACCCAGCAGGACATTCTTCAGACATTGCAAAAAAACGGCTGCAGTGAAGTTGTATCAAAATCAAATCAGCAGATGCCTGTTGTTTCACCGGTGAGTCCAGTACAGGTTCAAAATCAGGATTCATATATTTTTAAGCGAAACTCATTTTTTACAGACAGAACTGGAAAAGCAATGGTTTTCTACGTTCCTGATTCAAGTTCACAGGGGCTTTCCAGAGCAATTTCTGAAATCTCGGCTTTTCAGGGAACTATGGCAGGAACTGATGGAAAAAGTTCCTTTCCATGGATTGCACCAATCTTAAGCCTGATTTTTACACTGGTTCTTTTATATTTTTCTGAAAACAAGTCTCTTTTTGGATTCTGTGCAATTTTTCCAATAATCTTTGCTTTTTGCAGACCAATGTACACTGTTGCAGCCAGCGCAATTTTTCTGAACTTCGCTCTGTTTCTCTTCCACAGAATCTGGAAACGCAAGGATTTTGTAAAGTCTTTCTTCAACTCTCCATATTCCACAGTGTTTACGGCTTCACCATTTTTGCTTCTGATTTTTTCTTCACCGGCAAACGCTGCTTTTTACCTTGTTTCTGTTTTAGGAATTCTTGCAAATCTAAATCTTTTCAATGAATGGGAAGAAGCAAAATACAAGTCCTACTCATTCAAGCCTGTTTACATCGTAAGTTCCAGAATGATTCCGCTGGTTGGACGTCTTGGCATAAGACTTATGGGCGGACTGGTTGCAACAATTGTAATTCTCACATTGATTTCAAATTTTTTCGGAAAAATCACAGATGTTACATCTAATGCAACAAGTCCTTCACTTCCAGCACCAGTTTCCTCTTCAAATTCAGAACTGACAAACATTTCTGACCTTATGGACTGGAGCTGGAACACAATCACATTTCCATACAGAAAAATAAATTCAGCAAACACAGAAAAACCAAAGGAAGGGGATTCTGTGGCAATAACTGACTACATCGAAACTAACGGCACAATCAGCCAGTATTCTTCACAGATGTATGTTTACAATGGAAAATTCAAAGATTCAATCTTGGACAAAATAGAAAATCTGAACTATCCGGCCCTGGAAAAAATGATGCTCAAACAGGGAAAGAACGCAAGCTACGGCTTCTCAAAGGGAAAATTGACTTCCTCTGAGCGCTTTGGATTCATAATTCTTTCCTGCTTCATCTTCATTTCCTGTGGACTTTCAGGATATTATATATTGGGAAGAAAATAATATGGTCTTGGCTTCTAACTTTAAATCCGTAGACGAAGGAAAAATTAATCTCACAGCAAACGCCTTCTTGCCGGCTACTGCAGCAATTCCCCTGGAAGAAGATGAAAATGACTATGTTGAAACCTTTGTTACTCAGGGAACTCCTGTAACAGAAGGTCAGGTAATTGCAAAGACAAAAAATCTATACATTCACGCTTCAATTCCAGGAACTGTTCAGGAAATCTATCACCGTCAATACAGCAACGGAAAACAGGGTACAGCAGTAAAAATTGCCCTCAAAGGTGAATTCAACTTTACAGGAAAAAACATGGAGGATCTTCCATACTCATCAATGGAAGCTTCAACACTTTCATATATTCTAAAAGAAGCTGGTATCATCAACACTTTCAGAACAAACAAACCGATTTACGAAGAAATCAAAAAAATTCAGGATAAGGCAAATAAAATCCTGGTTCTTAGACTTTTTGACGATGATCCAAGCCGTTTAACAGAAGAATTTGTATCCCAGAATTACACTAAAAAAGTAATTGTCGGGGCTAGAATCTGTGCGGACGCAATCGGTGCTAAATCCATCGTAATTGCCCAGAACAAAAACAAGCTGATTGATATTTCTGAATTTACAGAAGGCTTTGGTTCAGCATACACTCTGCTTGAAGTTCAGCTGGACTCAAAAAAATATCCATCAGGAACAATGCACAATCTGGTTTCTGCCGTAAAAAAGGCTTCCAAAGACGAAACCTTCAAAACACTTGGAAAAGATGACTTCTTCATTGACAGCATTACGGCCCTCCATGTGTATGAAGCCGTAATCTACAACAAACCGGTTCTGAACACCTTTGTTCACATTACTGGAGACTGTCTGAACTCTGCTGCAATCATGAACGTAAAGCTTGGAACAAGTCTTAAAAACATTGTGGAGCAGTGCGGCGGATTTAAGAGAAAACTTTCAAAGATAATCATAAATGGAATTGTGCTTGGACGGGCAGTTGCCAGCCTTAACATTCCAATCTCAAAAAGAATCAAGTCAATTGAATTTGTGCCGGTTAAGCAGGTGAGGGCTCAGTTCACAGAAAACTGCATGCGCTGCGGAAACTGCCGTAAAATCTGTCCTGTTGATTTGTGGCCTGGAAACCTTTACAGAGTCCTGAACCTTTCCGGTCAGAAAAACGACTTTTTGAACACTGATAAAATTGCTTCCACAGCTTTGCTTTGTACGGAATGTGGACTTTGCAACTCAGTTTGTCCTTCAAGACTTCCATTGTCACAGTCAATCTCAATCTTAAAGGAAATGCAAAATGAACAAAAATGAAAAGCTTTATAAGACTTTGTTTTTAAGTCCTTTCAGATATCTCAAACCCTCAGTAAGAACAGAAGCTTATTTTATTCTGGTGCTTCTGATTCCTCAGCTGATAATGCTGGGTCTTACAAAAAGTTTTGATTCACTCATTCTGATTCTGGCATCCTGCATCGCTTCCTGTCTTGTTGAAGGCGTGGATTTGTTTTTCCAGAAAAAAGATAAATTTTCCTGGGTGATTGCCTTGCTCAACGGAATTATGATCGGACTGCTTCTGCCTGCAAGTTTTCCTGTTTTTCCAGTTTTTGTAATTTCACTTTGCGTACTTCTCATTAACAGATACATTCTGGGCGGATTTGCAAACTCCTGGATCAATTCAATCGCAATCACAGTTGCAATCTGCTGGATTATCGGAATGAAATTCTTTCCACCAGTTTCTCTTTCACTGGCAGAGCTTCAGACACGAAATCCTGCTTTAGCGCTTATTCAAAACGGAACCTTCTCAATCAACTCGCTGGATGCTGAAATTACGGCATTTTTGAATCAGAAGGTATTCAGCATTTTTAAGGTTTCAATTCCAGATGGATATGTTTCCCTTTTCTGGGATTCTCAGTCTGCTATACCTGCATTCAGATTCAATTTTATTACTTTGATTTCATCAATCATTTTGATTGGCTTTGATATAATGAATCCAATTATTCCTGTAACATACATTGCAGTTTACAGTGTTTTGGTAAGATTCATTGCGCCATTCTTCTACAACGGCCCATTGATGCAGGGTGACATTATTCTTGCAATGCTTACCAGCGGCACACTTTTCTGTACCTTCTATCTGCTTCAGTGGCCTGGCACAACGCCGTTCACAAATCGCGGCAAATTCACCTATGGAATTATGGCCGGAATTGCAGCCTTCTTTATTGTTGGTTGCGGAACTTCTCCTTCTGGCGCTGTTTTTACAATTCTTATCATCAACGTTGTTTCATTGCTCATTCAGTCCTTTGAAAACAAGCTTTATTCAGATTTCTCTGAAACAGTGCTTTCTGAACGAGTAAAAAATGTAAAGGAGGGAACCGATGCCTAAATCAGAAATTAAAAAAATTGCCATCAGCTTTGGAAAATTTTTTGGCGTAGTATTTGGCTTGTTCGCAATTCTGATTACAGTGATTCTTCTTTCAAGAAACTCCTGGAAAAACGGTCTTGCAACAGAAATGCAGAAGGTGCTGGATGTATACAGCCCTAAAACCTATACTGTCAGCAAATACATTGAGCTCAATACACCGATTTCAACAAGCTCCAGTGTTTATTCTCTAATTAAAAAGGGTTCATCCAGCGCAGAAAAATATTATGGCGTGCTGATCAGAGTGCCAACTATTCTTGGACCTGTTCCTGCTGTGTTCATCTACAAGGAAAATTCCTCTGTCTATTTTGCAGGTTTTGCCACAGACACAGGAAAGGCCAGTGATTTGATCAACTTAAAGACAACCAGCAGCAACATGAAGTATTGGGAATCTCAAATTCCATTGATAATCGAAAAATCCACCAGAAAATAGACGGAAGCAATATGAAAAACGGAAAAGAAATTTACTACTACATAGCATCAAGTCTTGCAATGCTGGTTCCAGTTCCTGGACGCTTTGCCTACGGAATTTTTGTCATTGTGCTTTTCAACATTCAGATGGTTCTTATTTCAATGCTGGTACATGGAATTGAGAAGCTGAACCTGTCTGTGCTTAAAAATGCAATTATTTCACTTACCTTGATTGCAATCACAATTCTGTACAAGCAGATTCTCACCCTGATCTGTCCTATTGCAGCCCTTACGTTAGGATTCTGTATTTATCTTCCTGCGCTGACCTCTGCTGTAATTGAATTCTTCTTTTCGGACTACGAGAAGGGCATGAAGAAGCATCTTGCCGTAACTTTAAAAAAATCATCAAAACTTTCTGCCTGTGTTCTTGTTTACTATCTTCTCAGAGATTTGATTGGATACGGAACTTTGACACTTCCGTCCTGGAAAACTCTTTTTGTGCTTCACCTTCCATACAATCCGGAAAGCACTCAAGCAAGCATGTTCATGGCTACAATTCCTGGAAGTCTTGTTTTCATTGCAATTCTTCTTACTTTCTACATTATTTACAGAAAAAAAATGGAAATTTACAGAAACTCCAAGGAAGCATCCTCTGAAGCATCGGGAGAAGAAAAATGATTTTGACTACACTTTTCTATTATCTGGCAACTTCTTCTGCAGTTCTTTTTTATGGAATCGGCATCAACAGAACTGTTTCAATCAAAGACGATATGTCTGAAGCAATGTTCTCCTGCTTTAAATCTCTGACAACGGGAGCTTCAACTTCGGCTTTAACATATCTTGTAACAACCTGGCTTCTGATTCCAATCCATCTGGCAGAACTTTATCCGCTTCTTGCCATTCTTTTCTTTGTGATTTTCAACACTCTCACAGAAATTTTCTTTGGAATCAGAATGACGAACACAAATGCGGAATTTACAATCACCTTGCTCAGTGTTTTCCTGGGGTTAAATGAAGGGCTTTCGATTGGATATGCAGTTATAATAACCTGTACCTGTATAATCTCATTCTTTGTTTTGGTTCTGATTTTTCACTCCATCAAAGAGAGAATCAGCTTCTATACAACTCAGGACAGTCTGAAGATATATTCAATCATGCTGCTTTGTCTTGCCGTAACAATGATTGCAATCTGCGGATCAAACATTACATGGCTCAATTTAAGCCTTGGTGGAGGTGCAAAATGATTTTGGCAATGGTGTTTCTTTTTCTGATTTTGCTTTCAACCTCCGCAACAATCTATTATCTGTTCATGTATTTTCTTCCTGTGTTCAAGATCAACCATTCGCAGATAAACGAATCCATGGCATCAAATTTTCAGCTTACGGATACAAAAAAAGAGGTTTATCCTTACGATTTGACTAAAATTGCTGTAGTTGAAAATCACCTTGTAAACAAAACCGATGACAACCGTCGACTCATTTATAATGGTGAAAAAAATTGTCAGCTTTTCAACAAAATCTACAGTTCAGAATACAAGGACAAAAAAATTTGTACAGGCTATGGCGACTGCATCAAAAAATGTCCTCAAACTGCAATTACCATAAAAGAAACTATTGAAATCAACGAGCAGCTATGCAATGGCTGTGGGAAATGTATTGAAGCTTGTCCAGAAGGCCTGATTTCTCTGGAACCTAGAAAAAATAAGCAGAACTCCGAAAAAACACAAAAAGGCTTTAAATTTTGGATATACTGCTATAAACTTTTGAACAAGTCTCAATAGAATCCTGATTTAAATGAAAAAACTGAACATCTGTCTTTATGTGACGGCCTCATCATCCATTCTTTCTCATTCAACTGATTTTGAAGCTAAATATGATAAAATTTACAAAAAAATTGTAAGCTTCATGTTTGAGAACACAATGAACAAAATGGCTGTTTCCTTTACAGGTCCTGTTTTTTCATGGATTCAGCGGGAACATTCTGAATATACACAGCTTCTTTCAAAAATAAACAACAGAAAGCAGACAGAAGTTCTTGGCGGCGGTTATTATAATCCGATTTTTCCTTTGCTTTTTCCTCAGGACAGAACAGGCCAGATTGAGCTTTTGACTTCTGAAATCCGTCATGCCATTGGAAAAAGACCAAGAGGAATGACCACATTCAACTCAACCTGGGATTCAAGCCTGATTCCTTGCTTCAACTCTTGCGGAATGGAATACGTGCTTCTGGACAGTTCGCTTATTCCAAAGGACAAAAGATTCTATCTTCCGTTGATTGCCAGCGAGCAGGGTAAATCAATCTGCATTCTTCCTGTAAACCGTGAATTCATTCCAAACACGCTGGTTGAGCCGAGAGAATACCTGAGAAACCTTTTTGACACTGTAAATTATCTCACAAAGGACGACGAGTACAATTCCCTTACGGAAGAACGAGTGCTCACAATCAGAATTGATGAAAATCAGTTTGCAAAGCTTCACGATTCAAAATGGCTTGAAAAGCTTTATACAACTGCTCAGGAATATTTTTCAGATACGATAAACATCACGTTGCCATTGGAATACCTTCACAGAGCTGAAACAAAGGTTCCAACTTACATACCAGCCGGAATTCAGTCCAATGTTGCAATCTGGGCCAGAAGTCCATATAAGGCTCAGGATAATGTAAGCAATTTCCAGACTACGGTCTTTGACTTTTTGCTCACTTACAAAAGAAACCATGCGCTTTACAACAGAATGCTGTATATTTCCATGCTCATAAACCAGTGCAAGGGAGACAAGGCCCGAAAAAAAATCGCAAGGGAAAAGCTTTGGATTGCTCAAAGTGGTGAAGGCTATGTCTGTGATCCTTCCGGTGTATTTGCAAACAATCAGGCTCGCCAGTATGCCTACAGAAACCTTACAGAAGCCGAAAAACTTTGCAGGGAAGCAGCAGGTCAGGACAATTTTAAGGAATCAGTAACAAATTACGACTATAACTCAGACGGCCACAGTGAATATGTCTGTTCAATGAAGCAGCACACAACCTGCATTTCTCCAAGAGGCGGCCAGATCAGCGAGCTGGACATAATCCACAACTGCGGAAACTATGCTGACAGTCCAAGCCGTATGCGCCAGTTTGACAAATGTGATGACAACTACGAACGAGGTCTTTTCATCGATCACCTGTTTACAGCTGATGAATATGCAGAATACAAGAAGGGTACGCCTTCAGGAAACGGAATTTTCTCACAGGTTCTTTACAGGGAAGAGGATTTTGACGCGTATCGCCATGAGCTTAAGATGATTGCAAAGGGAACTTATTCACAGATGAATGTGGAGGTTTCACTTCGAAAGAAATTTATTGCAAATTCCAACGGATACATGATTCAGTACATACTTAAAAATGAAGGACCTTTTGACATAAAGGGACACCTTGTAATTGAATCAAATTTTGCTCAGACTGACTTTTCTTCTGCCAAGGCCAATTCCTACAAGGTTGAGGTCATTTCCAACGGTGAAAAAAATGAAATCGACGCAAAGGAATCATCAAAATCACTTAAAAAAATCTCATATATTCAGCTTACAGACACTTCAAATGACATTTCCTTTGTCTATGAGCCTAATGAAGACTGTGATCTTGTCTGCATGCCAATAATTTTCCGCCGTCCTTCCAGTACAAGTGACAATCCACAGATTTCAGGAACAGCATTTGTAACATCACTGGCCTGGAACGTAGAATTGCCTGCAGGAATGGAAATGGAAAAAACAATCAATTTCTCAATAATTGTTCCAAAAAAGCGCCGTACAAAAAAATAATGCGTTAAGGATTGGAGCTGCGCCGAAGGCGTTGCGCAGAGGCGGTGTCTGCGTCGGTTGAGCTTGTCGAAACCAGCAGACACCAGAACGCAGCAATGAAGGCGAAAGCCGGAACAGCGGAAAGCCTGGCCCGTAACGCAGTGAAGGGAAACGCCCCTTTGTATAAATCCTTCAAATCCACTATAATAATTCTCTATGAAAAACATTAAAACTAAAAGACTTATTACTTCAGCATTACCTTATGTAAACAATATTCCTCATCTTGGAAACCTTATCCAGATGCTTTCTGCAGATGTTTTTGCCCGCTACTGCCGTTCAAGAGGTTACGACACAATGTATGTTTGTGGTACTGACGAATACGGAACAGCAACAGAAACAAAAGCTTTGCAGGAAAACAAAACTCCTCGTGAACTCTGTGACTATTATTACGCAATTCACAAGGACATTTACGAATGGTTCCACATTGCTTTTGATAAATTCGGCCGCACTTCCAACGAAGAATGTACAGAAATCACTCAGCGCATTTTTAAAGAACTGGATGAAAACGGCTTCATTAAAGAACATGTTTCAAAGCAGCTTTACTGTCCAAAATGTGCAATGTTCCTTGCTGACCGCTATGTAGACGGAACATGTCCAAAATGCGGCGCAACAGATGCCCGCGGCGACCAGTGTGACTCTTGTGGTACTTTGCTTGACCCGACACAGCTTCTTGAACCAAAATGCCATACTTGTGGTTCAACTCCAGAAGTTCGCGAAACAAAACACCTTTACATTGACCTTCCTTCAATCGCTCCAAAGCTTGAAAGCTGGATGGAAAAGGCAAGTGTAGAAGGAAAATGGGCTCCAAACGCAATCCAGATGACAAAGGCATGGATTCGTGACGGTCTTAATGAAAGAGCAATTACCCGTGACCTTAAATGGGGTATTCCTGTTCCAAAAGAAGGATACGAAAACAAAGTATTCTATGTCTGGTTCAACGCTCCAATCGGTTACATGTCAATTACAAAACAGCTTCAGGACGAACTCAATGCTGCAGGAAAACCAAGCTTTAACTGGGATGACTGGTGGGTTCAGAAAGAAGACGGTTCAAACTCTGACATTAAATTGTTCCAGTTTATCGGAAAGGATAACATTCCGTTCCATACAGTTGTTTTCCCATGTTCTGAACTTGGCTCAAAAACTGACTTTACAAAGCTTTACCACATGTCTTCTACAGAATTCCTGAACTATGAAGACGGAAAATTCTCTAAATCTAAGGGTGTAGGCGTATTCGGTTCTGACGCAAAGGAATCTGGAATTCCTGCTGATGCATGGAGATTCTATATTTACTACAACCGCCCTGAAAATCAGGACTATCAGTTTACATGGAAGGACTTTCAGGAAAAGTACAACAAGGAACTTATCGGAAACCTTGGAAACCTTGTAAACCGCACACTTTTGTTCATCAACAAAAACTACGAAGGAAAAATCCCTGCAGGTAAAAAAGACGAAGCTCTCTGGGCTGAAGTTCTCAAAAAAGAAGAAGAAGTTACACAGAACCTTGAATGGGCAGACCTTAAAGATGCTCTCCACGGAATCATGGAAATTTCTGACATCTGTAACAAGGCATTCCAGGCAGCAGAACCATGGAAGGCAGTAAAAGAAAACAAGGAAGTTGCAGACAACGTTCTCTACAACCTTGCTTATGTAATCAAAGATTTGATGATCATGATTCAGCCATATCTTCCACAGTATTCACAGGTTGTGGCAGGTTACCTTGGTAAATCAATTTACTCTGCAACATTCTCTGAACCTTGTGCAAATAAAGACGCCCTTACATGGGATGATCTTGGTAAGATGGAAGGACTTTCAACACTTACACCAACTTCTGTATTCTTTACACCAATCGACAATCCAACAGTTGATGCATTCCGCAAGAAGTTTGCAGGAAAACAGGAAGACCGCAAAGAAGAAAAGAAGGAAAAGAAAGCTGACAAAAAGAAGAAGGCTGAACCAGTTGTTCTTCCAGTTGAACAGCAGGCAGATTTCTTTAACGCAAACATCGAACTTACAGTTGCAAAAATCGTTGAAGTAAAGCCAAATCCAGAAGGTGACAAGCTTTACATTGAAACTCTTGACGACGGTTCAGGCACACCAAGAACAATTCAGTCAGGTCTTAGAATGTACCTTAAAGAAGAAGACCTTCTTGGAAAACACGTTGTAATCGCTTCAAACCTTGCACCACGCACAATGAAAGGCGTAGAAAGCCGCGGTATGTTGCTGGCAGGTGACTACAAGGAAGGCGAAAAAGACTGTGTTGAAGTTCTGGACGTAAGCTGGGCAAAACCAGGAACAAAAGTTGTTCTTGAAGGCGCAGATGTAAACGCAGCAAAAAAAGAACAGATTACAGGAGATGAATTCTTCTCTGTTGCAATCAACGCTGTAAACGGTGTAGTTCAGATTGCAGGCAAGAAACTTCTGGCTGACGGAAAGGAAATTAAGACAACAAAAGCGCTTAATTCTGAAATAGGCTAAGGTTAATTAGGAATTAGGAAGGAGGAATGATGAATTGAATTCCTAATTCCTCATTCCTAATTGAACATGAGAGGCACTTTCTGCTTTAATGGCGGGGAGTGCTTTTTTTATGGTATAATGATAATCAGATAACGGGAGGAAAAATGGCTAAAGCAAAAAAGACTGTCAGCTTTGAAGATGCGCTTTGGGGAGCTTGTGATAAACTTCGTGGAACTGTTGAACCTGCGGAATACAAGCATGTTGTTTTAAGCCTTATCTTCTTAAAATTCGTAAACGATAAGTTTGAAGCCCGTCGTGCAGAACTTGTGGCTGAAGGTAAAGAAAAATACCTTGATATGCAGCCATTCTACACTCAGAAAAATGTATTCTTTTTGCCACCAGAAAGCCGCTGGTCTTATATCATTCAGAATGCAAAACAAAATGACATTGCCCTTAAAATTGATACAGCATTAAACACAATCGAAAAGCAGAATCCTTCGCTTAAAGGAGCTTTGCCGGATAACTATTATTCTCGTCTTGGAATTGATGTTTCAAAACTGGCAGCTCTTCTTGATGAAATCAACAATATTCAGACAAATGCAGATAAAGAAAATGACATTATGGGTCGTGTTTATGAATACTTCCTTACAAAGTTTGCCCTTCAGGAAGGTAAAGGCAAGGGAGAATTTTATACTCCAAAATCAGTTGTAAATCTGATTGCCGAAATGATTGAGCCATACAAGGGAAAAATCTATGACCCTTGTTGTGGTTCTGGCGGTATGTTCGTTCAGTCTTTGAAGTTTGTAGAAAATCATGCTGGAAATGCAAAGGACGTTTCAGTTTACGGACAGGAAGGGACAACTACAACTTATAAACTTGCAAAAATGAATCTTGCCATTCGCGGCATTCCTTGTGATTTAGGCGAAAAGGCAGCAAATACATTTACAAATGATTTACATAAAGACCTCCGTGCTGATTACATTATGGCTAATCCTCCATTTAATCAGAAAGACTGGCGTGAAGAAAATGAACTTACAGATGATGCCCGCTGGAATGGTTATACAGTTCCACCAACAAGCAACGCAAACTATGGCTGGATTTTGCACATGGTTTCAAAGCTTTCTCAAAACGGAACTGCAGGATTCCTTCTTGCGAACGGAGCATTAAGCGGCGAAGGTCAGGAACTGGAAATCCGCAAGCAGTTGATTGAAAATAATCTTG
>JAGHUJ010000035.1 GCA_018064905.1 Candidatus Treponema equifaecale | reverse complement strand
ATGTTATAAAGGTAATTAAAAGAAACTTACTTGTGGTATTGTTGGTCTTCGTAATGTTGGAAAATCTACTATTTTTTCTGCTTTGACAAAATCTCCAGCTCCTGCTGAAAACTATCCGTTCTGTACAATTGATCCAAATGTTGGTGTTGCTGAGCTTCCTGATGAGCGTCTGGATTTTATGGCAAGCGTTTTCAATCCAAAGAAGAAGATTGCGGCAACTGTAGACTTTGTTGATATTGCAGGTCTTATTAAGGGTGCTTCAAAAGGTGAAGGTCTTGGAAACCAGTTTCTTGCAAATATCCGTGAGACTTCAGTAATTGCTCATGTTGTACGCTGTTTTGACAACCCAGACATTCAGCACGTTCGTGAAGATGCCAAGACTGATGCTTCAATCGATCCAGAAAGCGACATCCTTACTATTAACTATGAACTTTGTCAGGCCGACATTGATACAATTACAAAACGCGAAGACAAGGTTATGCGCCAGATTCGTGCTTTGGGTAAGGCTGAAGAAAAGAAATTTGCAGGCTACAGAAGTGCCGTTGATAAAATTCTTCCATTGCTTCAGGAAGGAAAATGTGCCCGTCAGGCTGAACTTACTGATGAAGAAAAAGAAGGAATCTACGATCTGCACCTGCTTACAATCAAGCCACAGCTTTTTGTCTGCAACATTGATGAAGAAACAATTGAATCTGGAACAAACAAATATGTTGAGCAGGTTAAAAAGATTGCTGAAGAAGAACACTCAGAAGTTATCGTAATCTGTGGTAAATTTGAAGCTGATTTGGCTGACATTACTGATGACAATGACCGCAAGGAATTTATGGACAGTGTTGGACTGAAGGAAAGCGGTCTTACAGTTTTGGCTCGTGCTGCTTATCATTTAATGGGACTTAGGACTTTCTTTACTGGTGGAGAAGACGAATGCCGTGCCTGGACAATCCATAATGGTGACAAGGCTCCACAGGCTGCCGGTGTCATTCACACAGACTTTGAAAAGGGCTTCATCAAGGCTGAAGTTTATTCGGTTGAAGATTTGCGACAGTATGGAAGTGAGGCAGAAATCAAGGCTCACGGAAAATACCGCCAGGAAGGAAAAGAATACATTGTTCAGGACGGAGACTGTATCTTCTTCAAGTTCAATGTAACAAAATAGAACAAATTAACGGTGTTATTTGTCCAACAAATTTAAGAATGTCACCTCGATCAAGGTCGAGAGATCTATAAATTCTTGCAATGCAAAGGATTATAGATTTCTCCACTTCGGTCGAAATGACAGTTTGTTTCTTTTGAGCCACTAAGTTCTTACAGCTCGATTGTTCCAACCACTTCGGAATCTTCTTCTCTTGGAGCGGTACCGTTTTTGAATCTTGGAGACTGGTTGTCTATTTCTTCCAGTCTCTTTTTATTTTCATCAGCTTCTGTCTTTGATTTTTTTGCAGTTCTCTTTGATTTTGGAGCTACCAGAAATCCGAAAAGTGAGCCGCAGACACCACCGATTATATGTGCAATTGTTGAAATATTTTCAGTTTTTGGGACTGTTATGATTTCACGGCCCAGATAAAGTGCAACAACCAGAATAAATGACAGCGGAATCACGTTTTTTTCAATATTTGTAATTGAAGCCAGGACAATCATCATAAAGACAATTCCGCTGGCACCGTAAAGAGGTGTTTTAAGCAGGCAGGCATTTAATACTCCTGTTACAAGTGCCGTTACAAGGAACATGAGACAAAGGATTTTGGAACCGTATCGCTCCTCAAGAAGCGGGCCAAGCAAAAGCACGAAAGAAAGGTTTCCAAGAAGGTGATTCCAGTCGGAGTGGCCCAGTACATGAATAAAAAGACGGATGTAGTGCATCACGCTTGATGGGTTGAAGCCGTTTTCAAGGCCGGAATGGGCTGGTGCCGTAAAGAAAGCCGGGATAAATTTTCCACCGAGAAGGGTTTTGTCTATTAACAGTATGAAACTGCATAAAAGTACAAAGGTCAATGTAACTGGAGCATTGTATGAGATTCTAAATTTAATGTTCTTTTTCATACTTCTTTATCGGAATATTTTATGTTAAAGTAAATGGGTTGCACCAGCGATGGTAGCACCTGCGAAGCAGTTCCGCAGCGAAGCGTCGTAGCGCAGCGGAGGAATGAAGCGAAAGCGGAAGTGCGGACGTAGCGACCGACTCCATCGGAGGCGGTGGTGCCCTTACAAGAATTTTCTTTGGAGAAAAAAATGGAATCTAATTTAAAATGGATTATCCTTGGAATTGCCGTTTTGATGTATGCCCTTGTAATCGCTTTTCAGGACAGAAAGGTCTGGTTTACCAGTGTGGCTGCAGTTATGGCAATAATTTTGGGAACGGTTTTCCCAGGAGCAATTTTTAACGGTGAAGGAAATGCCTTTGCTCTGACACACGCTCTTTCTGGACTTATCAACTGGAACGTGCTTATGATTTATGTGGGAGCAATGACAATCGCATCTTTGTTTCTGTACTCAAAGGTACCTGCAAAAATTGCGGACTGGCTGGTTCAGATTGCGCCTTCAACTGGTGTGGCAATCGTTTTGATTCTTGCAATGACTGGAATTATTTCGATTTTCGTAGAGAATGTTGCAACAGTTCTAGTAATGGCACCAATTGCCCTTTCGCTTTGCAAGAAATTGAAGATGAATCCCACAATGTTCATGGTTGGTCTTGCAGTAATGTCGAATCTTGAAGGAACTGCAACTTTGGTTGGTGATCCACCAAGCATGATTTTTGCTGCAGCTGCCGGATACAACTTCAACGACTTTTTCATTCACGATGGAACACTTTCTATTTTCTTTGTTGTTCAGACAGGTTTGCTTGCTGGCTGTATTTTCTTCTCTTTCGTATTTTCAAAATACAAGGACAAGATTGCCATTGACGGAGAGCCAATCATTTCGGCTTTTCCTGCAGTTTTGATGCTTGCAATGATTTTTGGTCTGGCAATTCTTTCCTTTGTTTCACCTGCACTTGAAAAAGTTGTTCCTGCGGGACTTATGGCAATGTCTTCAGGATCTTTTGTAATGATTCTGGCTGCTGCAGGAGTTTTGTGGTATGTACTTTCTCAGAAAAAGTCTGGAAGCGAAACCTGGACTCTAATTAAGGAACTGGACTGGGAAACAATTTTCTTCCTGATTGGAATTTTCGTTGTGGTTGGAGCTATCAGCGAAGTTGGTCTGCTTTCTGATTTTGCGAACTTCCTTGTTAAATTCTGCGGCGGAAGCAAATTCATGGGATTCTTTGTAATTCTTTTTGTTTCAATTTTGATTTCTGGATTTGTGGACAATGTTCCATACATCATGGTTATGCTTCCAGTTGCTCAGGAAATGGCAAAAGGCTTTGGAATGGGTGGCGGAGAACTGTTCATGTTTGCACTTCTGGTTGGTTCTTGTCTTGGTGGAAACCTTACTCCATTTGGTGCAAGTGCAAATGTTGTTGCAATGGGAATCGTTAAAAAAGAAGGCTATCCAATGAGCTTTGGAAAATGGCTTAAGCTGGGTGGAAGCTTTACATTGATTACAACTGCTGCGGCTGCAATTGTTTTGTGGCTGTTGTGGGCTTAAAGTGAAAAAGGGCTGTCCAATAAGTATGATTTGCGGTGGTTGAGGCTCTCGAAACCACCACATATAGTGTAGCAGTCATTTCGACAAGCTCAATGAGCGCTACACTCATT
>JAGHUJ010000018.1 GCA_018064905.1 Candidatus Treponema equifaecale | reverse complement strand
GTTGTCCTCAAACCAGGCCTGCTCAAAGCTCTTTGCTGAAGTCGGGTAAAGTGAAGTTTTTCCTGTTTCGCTGTCAAAAAATGGCAGGGTTCCCACGGCTGGAAGCTCACTGTCGGTTGGATCTGTTATGCGCATGGCAATCACATCATTTTTTTCAGCAAGCCGGGCAAAAGGTTTTTCCCACTTTGAAGAACGAAAGTCAGAAAGAATGAAAACCAGAGATCGTTTTTTTAGAATTTTTGCAGCACCGGCTATGGCATTTTCCAGAACCGAACCGTTTGTGGATTCAAATTCTCCATTGTTTTCTTCCAATTTGTCCAGCTTTGAAAGAATCATCATTGCGTTCTTTGAACCGGGGCGTGGAGGGCATGAAAATTTTATGGCACCGTCAAAAAATACAGCCCCGGTTGCCCCTGCATTGTGATTTGCCGCCAGCAATAAAAGTGCCGCAGCTTCAGTTGCGGTTTCTGATCTAGTGGTTCCTTTTGAGCCTGCCTGCATTGAAGCTGAGCAGTCCAGAATTATGAATACATTCAGCTCCCGGTCCTCATCGTACTGTTTTATGTATGGTCGGCCCATTCGTGCAGTAACGTTCCAGTCAATTGAACGAACATTGTCTCCTGGTAAATATTCCCGCACGTCGCTGAATTCAATTCCCTGACCGCGAAAAATTGACTTGAAATTTCCATTCTTCAAGTTTTCCGCAAGACTGAGTGCTGAGATTCTTAACTGTGAGGCCCGTCTGGAAAGGCGTTCTTTTTCAAGCATTTTGATTTAGGTTCAGTTTATGGAAGAGGCATCAGAGAAAGCAATTTTTCAATAATATCATCGCTGGTGATTCCGTCTGCGGCAGCTTCATAGGAAAGAACAAGTCTGTGGCGCAAAACAGAAGGAGCTGCAGCCTTTACATCTTCCGGCAGAACAAATGCGCGTCCGTTGAACAATGCCTGAACCTTTGCACATTGAAGAAGTGCAATTCCGGCACGTGGAGAAGCTCCAAAAGTGATGTATTTAGAAAAATCATCTTTTTTAACAGCAGAGATTCTGACATTCAACTTGCCTGAAAACTTCTTCTCCTGAATCGGACGGGTTGCAGATACGATTGATACAATATATTCAAGAATTTTTTCATCACAGGTAATTTCTTCAACCAGATTCTGCATTTCCTTAAGCTGATTTGAAGAAAGCAGTTTTGAAACTGGCACCTCAACAGCTTTTCCTGCAGTTTTTACAATCTGAAGCTCTTCTTGTGGACTTGGATAATTCACCAGAATTTTAAGAAGAAATCGGTCCAGCTGTGCTTCTGGCAGACTGTAGGTTCCTTCCTGCTCAATCGGATTCTGTGTTGCAAGCACAAGAAATGGCTCTGGAAGCGGATAGGTTGTTTCACCAATAGTTACCTGATGTTCAGCCATAGCTTCAAGCAGTGCAGACTGAACCTTTGCTGGGGAACGGTTGATTTCATCAGCAAGAACCACATTTGTAAAAACCGGTCCTTTTCTCACTGAAAATTTTCCTGAGTTCTGTTCATAAATCAAAGTTCCGCTCACATCAGCCGGCAAAAGATCCGGAGTAAACTGAATTCGTTTGAAGTCCAGTCCTGAAATTTCTGCAAAAGTTTTAACCGCCAGAGTTTTTGCCAGGCCCGGCACACCTTCAAGAAGCAGATGACCGTTGCAGATTAAGGCTGTGATTATTCCGTCAATAACCTGTTCCTGACCGACGATTCGTTTTGCGGCTTCAGCACGGATGGATTCTACAAGTTTTTTTATTTCTGTAAATTTTTCTGAATTGCTCATAACTTCTTCCATTATATCTGAAAAGCGGATGCAATTCTATTGAGAAAAAAACATTCAATTTGTTCGTTTTATTCAATTTTTATTCATAAAATCGTTGCAAAATGTATAAATATACATTTATCACATTGACATTGAATATTTCAAACAAGTAAAATATTGCATTATGTTAAACCCATTAGCACAAGAATTGAACAATGTACTTGAAGGAACTGTTGCAGGCAGCCTTCTCTCAGATTTAGGAACCAGAATCTTCTTCCCACGTGGAATTATTTCACAGGGTGGAGAAGCAAAAATTTACGGCAAAACAGCAAATGCCACAATCGGAACAACACTTATTTCAGGAAAACCTGCAATTTTGGAAGCCGTTCACAAATTTGCACCAGCCCTTTCTGCGGGGGAACTGGTTGCTTATGCTCCAACTGCCGGAAATCCAGATTTGCGTTCTTTGTGGAAGGAAAAAATTCTTGCAAAGAATCCTGGTCTCAAAGGTAAAAATATTTCAATGCCAGTTGTAGTTCCAGGTCTTACAGCAGGTATCTCATATCTTGCAGATCTTTTCATTGATGAATCACATCCATTGCTTGCTGCAAATCCATCCTGGGACAATTATGCGCTCATTGTTGAAACACGCCGCAACTCACAGCTTCATCAGTTCAACATGTTTGCAAACAACGGTTTTGACCTGGATTCATTCAAAGCAGCCCTTGAAGAAGAAGCAAAATCAGGCTCTGTTCGCGTTCTTTTGAACTTCCCTCAGAACCCAAGCGGCTATTCTCCAACAAATGAAGAAGCAAAGGCAATCGTAGAAATCGTTAAGGCCCAGGCTGAAAAAGGCACAAAAATCCTTGTTTGGGATGATGATGCTTATTTTGGTCTTAACTACGAAGAAAATATTTATCCACAGTCACTTTTCGCAGAATTCGCTGATCTTCATGAAAACGTACTTGCAGTAAAAATCGACGGACCAACAAAAGAAGACTTTGCATGGGGCTTCAGAACTGGCTTCCTTACATTCGGTTGCAAAGGCATGTCAGATGAGCAGTATGATGCACTTGTTAAAAAGCTTATGGGTCTGATCCGTTCTTCAGTTTCTTGCTCTTCAACACCATCACAGAGCATTGCCCTCAAAGCAATCATTGATCCAGCTGTTGAAGCACAGAAAAAAGAACTCCGTGACATTCTTGAAGCTCGTTACAAGGTTGTTAGAAACTTTGTTGATACTCATAAATCAGAAGTTCTGGAACCACTTCCATTCAACTCTGGTTACTTCATGAGCTTCAATGTTAAGAACGTGGATGCAGAAGTGCTTCGTAAAAAGATTCTTGAAACAAAGGGAATCGGTACAATCTCAATCGATTCAAAGACTTTGCGTGTTGCATTCAGTTCAGTTGATGCTGACAAAATCGAATCAATCTATTCTGCAATTTACGAGGTTGCAGAAACAATGAAATAATTTCCTGCTTTCTGGGAATGCAGGCTGATTGGAAGGTTTTCAGTATATACAAAATATGTCTGGAACTTTCTAATCAGCCTTTTTTTATGCTATAATCAATCTATGACTAAGAAAATTTCGGCTTTCTGCCTTTTCATATTTGTTGCTGTTTTTTCACTTTTTTTTGTTTCCTGCGGGGCTTCTCAGACCGTTGTAATTTGGACTGACAGACCAGAAGTGGTTTCTTATGTGGAATTTTTCAACGTTACCCAGGACAAGGCCAAGGCTGTGGTTGTGTACAAGGACAATCTTGCCACCAGTCTTCCGCCGGCAAAGGATGAGAAGCGTCCGGACATTTTAATCGGTTCATTTTTGAAAAATTCCAGAACTAAGAAAAATTTTGCCCCGCTTAATGGAATCCTTGGCACAGATCAGGTTGATTCTCTTGGAATTTATGATTCGCTCATGGAATATGGAACCGTTGGCGGAAAACAGTATCTTCTTCCTGTAAGCTTCAACATGCCTGTGATGATTTTTTCAGCATCAAAATCGCCTTTAGTTGCAGACAGTAGTCTTCTTGATTTTTTTATGCTGGAAAACATTGCCTCAGTGTTCAATGCAAAGAATTCCCATGAAATCTATACAAACATGGGGTTTGCGCCATCCTGGAACAGTCAGTTTCTCTATGAATATGCAAAAAGTTTCAACGCAAAAATTCAGGAGAAGGGGAATGTGTTCTCCTGGAATGCAGAAGAAATGGAAAGCATTGTCTCAGAGCTAAAAAGGTGGACTTCCGAAAAAAACACCACAACAACCGCTGAACAGGATTTTTCTTTCAAATATCTCTATACACCTGAGCATAAGCAGGTTCAGTCCGGAAAATGTCTCTTTGCATACACTACCAGCGACAGTTTCTTCAGCCTTTCTCCTGAACAGATTTCTGACATTGACTTCAGATGGCTTTCAAACAATGGAAAAGTTTGTGTTGAAGATGAAATTGTCACCTTGGGCGTATACAGAAAGTCCGTAAACACAGCCCGGGCCTTTGATTTTATAATCTGGCTGTTTTCGGAAACTACACAGAAAAATTTGCTGGACAGAATGGCTCACATGAGACTTGATACGGTTCCTTTTGGCATCTGCAGCGGTTTTTCTTCAATTGAATCTGTGAACGAGATTGTTTTTCCGGCTTACTACAAGAATCTTCTCGGAAATTTGCCTGAACCAGAATCTCTGTCCTGTCCACTGCCACTGCCAAGCCGCTGGCTCAGTTTAAAGGAACGTGTTGTGCTTCCATATCTTGTGGACGCTACAAAAAACGATGCTACTGTAGCTGTAAAAACAATTGAAGAAAGGCTTACAAGCTGGCGCAAGCAGTTCAACTAACAGAATTAGCAAGTTTGACGCATCGCAGGCTCTCTGAATTTTTATCTTAATTTTCTAATTCTACTTCCGATAATTTAAATGAGGTGGAATTATGAGTGCGGTATCTTTAAATGTAAATTCTTACAGCTACAATGCAATTGCATCAGGTGGTTCAGGAAAACTTTATGTTCCTGTAAAACCAAGCAATGTAATTTATTCACATTTTGAACATGTAGCAGGTGTTGCCGCAAAACCAAATCAGCAGGGCGTTTCAATCAGCAAAATTCAGATCCTCAACTCACTT
>JAGHUJ010000202.1 GCA_018064905.1 Candidatus Treponema equifaecale | reverse complement strand
CCTGACGCAGTTCTTGGCGGATGTACAATCATGATGTTCGGTTCAATCGTTACAAGCGGAATCGAAATGCTTACAAAATGCGGAACTTCAAAAAAGAACATTACAATCACTGCCCTTTCCCTTAGCGTTGGAATCGGCTTTACCCAGATCCCGGAAATGTTCAACGCATTCCCACAGATCGTTCAGACTGTATTCAACGGAAACTGCGTGGCAGTAGTATTCGTAATCGCACTTGTACTTTCCCTCTGCATGAAGGACGACAAGGCAGAATAAAAGTGTTGCCATTCTATATGCGGTAGCCCAGCATAGTCGAAACTACCGCATATCTACTAGATGCCGCTTGATTTAGACGGATGGTCCCTGAGCCAGTTTCGCGGTGGTTGAGCGTGTCGAAACTACCGCATACCTACTAGATGCCGCTTGATTTAGACGGATGGTCCCTGAGCCTGTCGAAGGACTCAATCGGCGCGGCAATACAATTTCCGGACATTCAAGCCAACATTTGCAACTCGCTATTTGGGCAGCTGCCTGTTCAGCAGCTTCATAATTCCACACCACAAAATTTGCAAAATCAATCGAACTCCCTTACAATTAAATGAAGGAGTCGATATGAAAAATAAAATCTGGAATAAACTATTTTCAATAGCCCTATCATTTTTTCTTTTTGCTGCCTGCTCAAACGATGACTCTTCCGCATACTTGTTCTTACCACAAAACACAGGAAGCAACTCTGTTCCTCCATCTCAGAATACAACCAGCACCTTCGATTTTTCAAAGGGAAAGACTTTTGAATTAAAGAGCACCGATTCCAAAATTATTGCGGAAGGTGTTTACGGAAAAAACATTTATATGGTTCGACTGAACATGGGAGACAGCAACATTCCGGCCGAAAATCTGACTTACGTTAAAAACAGCGATGCTTCAGTTGTTCAGCATACCCCAGAAAATCCTGAGCCTTTAAAAAATCTTAGATATAATCATAGAATGCCTAGAACTGAAAATTTGAATTTTAATGAATCGAATTTACGTTCCACAGCTTCAGATTTTGATCCGCAGAAATTCAGGCTGAATCCTGACGGCATACAGATTGCAGTAAACGTAGGCGATGAACGTGAGGTAAAACTTATGGACAGCAATCCATCTTTTACTCCTCCATCAGGTTCTTATATTTTCAAAGCCTTGGTTGTAAGTGACCACTGTATATTCTGGGTTCCAAAAGAAGATGATTCTATAAATTCCAACAACCTTACTTCTGAAATGATTACAGAAGAAATGGCACGGATTTTTGTTGATGCATTTGAAGCTTCTTTTCCAAAAACTGAAAAAATGTACGGATCACGATCGGATAAAATTGAGCTTGAAAATAAAGCCGGAACTAAAGTTTTTGACGACATAAAGTATTACACGCAATATGCTGAAAAAACAAATTTGTTTGTCTATCTTTTTGACCATTCGTTGGGCGGAACCCTTCCATCCACGCTTGGAGCCGTAGGATATTTTGCTCCAGACGATTATGTTTATACGATCGACGATACTTCAGAAAATCTTGATTTTTCAAATCTGAATACAGGCAGAAACATCGGCAACAATCTTTACATCAATTCATTGAACTTATGTGACTTAACCGACAAAGACAAATCTGAGGGCAACAAAATTTCTTCCGACTCAAAAGGAACTTTGATCCACGAATACATGCATTCTCTTCAGTACGCAAGAAAAGTCATTGATGCAAAAGGCCCTTATGATGACAAAACCGGGTACACTGAAATTTTAGGTTCTCTTGCAGAAGATGTTTTTGCAGACACTCTTGGAATCAGTCCGTCAATTTCAAACATCAACACCAGATTTGATTTTTTTATGAAAGGCTACTGGAACTGGGGAGTTTTTGAAAATCCATACGGAGACAAAGACACCATTCAAAGATATTCATACGAAAATTATGCAGCCTTGGGAGCTTTTCTTGCACGAAATAAAGGCGGTACTGTTTTTGTGGGAAATCTGGTTAGAAATGATAAAGTAGGCTGGGATTCAATTCTTAAAGCAATTTACGATTCAAACAATCAGGAAAATGTTACTGCGCTGGAAGTAATGAAGCAGTTTGCAGAAAGCCTTTTGTGTCAGAATTCCCAGTACAACACAAACATTGCCTTTGAAGACAAGACCAACAATATGAAGCTCTATCCAATAAATATGTTCAACTTAAATGACTGTCTGCCAAAAGCTGGAAGTTCCGAAAAGATTAAATATTATCCTGATTCGTCTATGTGGTGGACAAAACGGCCGTATATTTTCTCTGCCAACGGAGCGAACGAAGCAGACAGAAAGCATTTGATGAAAAAAGGCGGAATGCACCTTTGTCTTATAAAAGAAAACTGCCAGAATAATACCTACACCATCGATTTTACATTGCCGGATAATGACGGAGAAATAGTCTTGATCATGGCCGATGATTATATTCCGATAGAACAATAATTAGGCTATACATTCAACTTAAGATGCGTGGCCGTGGAATTCTTGAGCGTACTTGTGCTTTCACTTTACATGAAGGATGACAAGGCTGAATAAAAAAAATAGTGTTGCTTCTTTCAAAATGTCTTTGAAACTGCAACACTATTTTGAAAAATTGCCTTATTTTTTTAAGCCGTTAAGTTCAAGGCATGGTTCCAGTTCAGCATAGATATTCTGTGCGATGATTTTGTAGCCATCTGCATTTGGGTGGGACATGTCGTACTTGAGATTTTTATTTCCCCAGACTCCTTTCCAAATATCGCGGATCACAATAATGTCGTAATCTTTTTCAAGGCGTTCAAGCATCCGGTCAAAGGAATGAAAAAAATCCAGAAAGCGCATGTGGTCATTGTAATACCGCAGAACATAAACCTGGGTTTTTGAAAAATCAATCTGGTCAAACATCATGCGGAAATTTTCTTCTATCTGTTTTCCTGCAATTCTTTTTTTTGGGTACCAGACATCATTGCCTCCAAAATCAAAAATCACAATGGCAGGATTGTGGTCAAGCACATCCGTCTTGAACCTTTTGATTCCATCGGCAGTTGTATCATCATTGACCCCGGAATTTATCACCGGAACATTTACCTTTTCCTGAATGCACTTTGGATATGAAATCCCCTGATCTTCCGCACCGTGGCCAAAAGTCAGGCTGTCTCCAAAACAAACAATGGTCGAATTCTTTTCCACAGGAATTTTCTTCACCCTGCCGTCACAAAAGCAGCAGGCACCGCATAAAAAAACTGCAAGCCGAACAATAAAAACTTTCTTCTTCATGAATGCGATTATATATCATAGAGTCTGCAAGTGAAATGGTGGCATGATTTTCTGTCTTTAAAATTTGCATTATCTGAATTTTTTTATTACTTTTTTATTGGAGGTTTCATGGCAGAAAAAGATATTGCAGAAAAAACTCTTGAATCCTATAACGATGTTTTTGCCGACATTGTGAATGGATTGCTTTTTAACGGTGAGCAGATAGTAAAGGAAAATGAACTTGAAGCAGAATCTGAAAATTCAATGTA
>JAGHUJ010000180.1 GCA_018064905.1 Candidatus Treponema equifaecale | reverse complement strand
CCGCGGTGGTTGAGCCTGTCGAAACCACCGGAGTTCCGCACTTTCCGCAGAATTTTTTACCAGGAGTAACTGGTGCACCGCATTTTGAACAGATTACGCCGCCGGCACTTGCAGAAACTGCTGCTCCCATTGGATTTCCACATTTACCACAGAATTTCTTTCCTTCTGCAACTTCATTTCCACATTTAGAACAAATCATATTTTCTCCTTTCTGTCATCCTGAACTTGATTCAGGGTCTCCTAAATCTTATTTGCTTTCGATTAGTTGTTTTATTTCGCCGTTGCCTGTAAAACTTACCGCAACAATTTTTGAACAGATACTACCTGGAAGTTCAAACACAGCCTGAAGATTTCCAAACACTCCGTTTTTTACATACTTTGGTTTTATTCCCTTGAACTCTACGTAATGTGAATAGATAAAACTCTCAACGATGTCAGCAATTTTCTGATCAACTTTAACAAGTTCAAGATGAACAGCCCTCCTTATATTTGGAAGCGGCACTCTGATTCCCCTGCTGAAACTTTTTTCAACTGTTGCTTCAGAATCATCAAAAATGCTTATGTTTTTTGCAATTCCAGCTGTTTCTATTTTCTTTTTCATTTTTACGGACGGATCACCGTACAAAGAAAATTCTGCCAAAGTTTTAATGTCTTCAGGCGAAGGGTCACCTTTCATTAAGGCTTTTCTTGCTATTGCCAAAGAATCCCCTGCACTGAATCCTTCTTTCAATTTTTTCAGATAAGTTCCACAAATTACATCAGCACAGCAGCCTTCAGGTCGTGGAGTTCCAAAGGCGATTCTTGAAGAACCCATAAACGAAATGCACTTTCCGTTCAGTGCAGAAAGCAACACACTTTTTCCAGCAATACGGCCCTCGTAAGCAGCTCCATAGCAAGCCTCAACTGCCAGCCAATAGGGATTTTTAATTTCGCTAAAAGAATTCGGTTCAATTGCTTCCGGATAAGAAGCACCACACTGTCCGTACCAGAATTCCGTCTGATTGCTTCCATGGAGATTAAAAAGAAAAAGATTCGTATCACAGGAAATTATTTCCTTCACATTTTCTTTAGTAGCATCAGGAGAAGAAATCACCTTTTTTGAAGAATCAAGTTTTCTGAAAATGTCCTTCGTCTCTTCCTGCCAAACTTCCGCACTCATGGCAAAAGAATTTGCGTTTTCAGCATTTCCATACCCTGCTTTTAAATTTTCAAAATAATTTTCAAAATCAACATTTGGAAGTCGTCCAACGCGTAAAGTTTCAGAAAAATCATATTCCTGCCCGTCAAAAGGAGTCGCTATATCCAAAGTGGAATAAGGCAGATCAGAAGAAACATCCTTGTCTGAACCAGAATCACTTGCACGGTTTTCCCACACCATAGACGGCACAACAGAGTTGGAACCAAGAATAAAAAGATATTTCTGATGATTTTTTTCAACTAGATTTCTTATAACTGCAATATGTTCTTTCACAGTTCCGGCATCGGAAAATTTATCTGATACATCAACCAACTCGTAAGAAACACCATTTTCATTTGAAAATAATATAAAAGCACTTAAGACTGAGTTCAAAAATTCTTCAGTTTTATTGAGTTGAAAAGACAATAATTTAAGATTGGTATAAATGATTCCCCTTTCTTGAACCGATTTTGAAACATCAGAAAAATTAACAGAAGGGGCACCAGAAATTTTTGCTCCACAGTTTTCACAAAACAAAACACCTGGCATAAGTTTAGAACCACAATCCTCGCAAAAGGTCATTATTCAACCTCCGCAATGGAAGATACTTCAAAAACGCCGTTTACAAGTTCTCCTTCCACTATAACTTTTTTTGATTCAAAATCTGCAAAACCTTTATTTTCAAATGGATTATCATTTTTTTTATACAGAAGAATCTGACTTCCGTTTTCCAGAAGAATAAAGGGTTTTAAAGACTCACTTTTTGAGCCCGCTGCAAAAGTTTTATATTCAATTGTTCCAGAAATTTTTGTCATATAATAATTATGTGACAGGTTTGTAAAATCGTATACAGAGTAAACTCTTCACTTTTGAGGAGTAAACTCCTATAGTGTTTGGTAGTTTACTCTGCTTACAGATGTGATTTTTCGTGTTAAGATTGAAATATGAAAAAACTTATTCTGATTGATGATCATGCCATGCTGAGGGAAGGAATTGCTTCATGGTTTACAAAAAATTCTGACTGGACGATTGAACTGCTCTGTGAAAATTTTGAACGGCTTCAGGATGATTTTGAGAAAATTCAGATATCAGAAGAAGACACATTAATTGCCATTGTTGATCTTTCCTACAAGCAGGAAAACAGCAAAATTGAAGCTGAAACTGGCTGGAACATAATCAAATGGCTCAAAGAACGGAACATTCCTTCCATCGTTTTTTCAAGTCACGACACCGGAACCTTTATAGAAAAAGCAATGGGGCCAGACATTCAGGCAAGAGGATTTGTCTCAAAAACATCAAACGAAAAAGTGCTTCTGGAAGCTTTGGACATGGTTGCCAGAGGTAAAACTTACATTCAGCCGGATTTGTTCAGCGGCTTTATTGAAACAAAATCACTTCTCTCTGCATTGAGCGCAAAAGAACGGGAAATAGCAGATTTAATCCTTCACAACGAGGATAACGAAGAAATCGCAAGAAAATTGAACATTAAGCTTCACACCGTAGAAAACTACATCAGCAAAATTTATGACAAAACCGGAACAAGTACCAAAAAAGAACTGATTGAAGTTTTGTTGTAGATCAGCTAAGAAATTTTCACTTTTTTTTGCATCAGTTTATACACGCCGAAACCTGCAAAAATAGTAATCAGCCTGTCTGCAATGTTTACAGGAAGTCGCAACAATATTGCATCAAGCAGTGGAAACTTCAGTCTTCCTTCAAACAGTACGGCCAGAAACTGTGTCTGAAATGTGTATTCTGAACCGTTGCCATTTAAATATGCACAAATTCTGCTGATAATTCCACCAGAAATGCTCATGACAAGACACATGATTACGGAAAGTCCAAGTAATTTCACAATGGTCAAAATCACCGTATCATCAGATTTCATCACAAATTTCTTATAAAGCCATGCAGTCAAGCAACACAAAAATGCACTCAAAGTGTAAAGCTGGTACACAACAAAACTGTGGCTAACCAGTATGTCGAACAAATGGTAAAAAATTACTGCCAGAATTCCCCACAAAGGATTTGCAAAAAAAGTAAGGGCAAGACAGAAAATTGTATCGCAGAAAAGAGGTACTTTTAAAACGTATACAACAAAATCACACATGTAATAATCAAGGATTCCAAAAATCAGCGAAAGAAGAAGCAATATAAGGTTGCGTTTATTTTCAAAGTTCATGTACATAAATTATAAAACAAAATTTAAATTTTTTGTATAATCGTGTTGTGCACAGAAAAATCTTCTTTCTTCTTACAATTTCACTTTTTCTCCTTTCTCAAAATCTTTTTGCACATAACGAAAGAAACATGCGCAGGGAAATCTACACTTTTCAGATGGCCAAAGACTGGAACCGTTATGAAGAAACTGCTGATTCCCAGATCAAAAAACAGATTCTTGAACAGCTGATT
Source organism: Candidatus Treponema equifaecale (assembly GCA_018064905.1). GTDB lineage: Bacteria > Spirochaetota > Spirochaetia > Treponematales > Treponemataceae > Treponema_D > Treponema_D equifaecale. The sequence goes on along the minus strand of JAGHUJ010000180.1, from coordinate 11,924 downwards.
GCTTCTATAGAAAATCACAATCTGATCACTCCTGTCACACAACTGAGAGAGCAGCAAAATGAAATAATTGATTCCCTTTCAAATTCCGTGAATCTTCTTCTTGAAAGTCTGAACAAGTCCTCTTCCCCAGAGCAGTCAAATCAAATTCAGATTCTGGAGCAGCAGGTTCAAAAAAATATCTTTGCCTATCTGGAATTTGAAAAAACAATCAGTGATTTTAAAAGCGAGCAGTTCTGGAAGATGACCCGAATAATTCTTCTGGTTCTGGTAATTTTCATTCTTGCCACAATTTTTCTGACTTATTCCTACAACAATGCAAAACAGCGTGCAAAACGGCAGAAAGAGTTCAACAACAAAATAATACAGGTGCAGGAAGAAGAGCGAAAAAGGCTCAGCCGTGAATTGCATGATACAGTAACTCAGGATATCAGAACCGTTCTGCTTTTTGTGAGAAATCTACGGGACTTGAATCCTTCCCCAGAAGATGAAGAAAAGACTCTTATTGAAAACATAGAAAAACTCGAAACCCAAAACCTCATAAATATCAGAAACATAATCCAGAATTTGACTCCTCCTGAAATTGAAGCTGCTGACCTGCACAATCTTCTGACTGAATACTGCAACAATGTTGTTCAAATAACAAAGCTGAAATGCACATTTTTTGCAGAAAAAGGACTGGATTTTTCCGGATTCAACAGTTTTCAGAAGCTGAATATTCTTAGAATTGTGCAGGAAGCCGTTACAAATTCCATCAAACATGCCCATGCTTCTGAAATCAACATTCTTGCCAGAAAAAAAGCCGGCACTTCCAACAGATTTGTATTCTTTGTAAGCGATGACGGTTGCGGTTTTTCGGAAAATGCAGAAGAAAATCAGGAAACGGATATTGCCAAAAAAAGCACTCATTTAGGTCTGCAAGGCATGAAAGCAAGGGCACAACTCATTGATGCAGATTTGCGTATTTTCAGTGAAGAAGATTGCGGTACTGAAATTCGTTTTGAAGTTAGTTTTTAACGATAACCCATTTGTAAAAACAACAAGAAAGTTTCAAATTTTTGTCCGAATTATAAATTTTCTTGTGTTTTCTTGCGGTTTGTTTTTTGATTCTGTATAACATTATTGTCTTTTGAAGAGACATATCCTCCTGCTAGAGAAAAGGGCGGCAAAGGCGCGGTCAGTGAATTGGTTTTCACTTGAACTGAACCTTTGCCGCTTTTTTTTTGTTTTGGTGGAAAAAAATTTATAAAAAGGTGGTGTTCCTATGAAAAAAACTCTTCTTACAGCTGCAGCCTTGATTTCACTTGCAGGGCTTGCTTTTTCTGATGTTAAGCTTTCGGGCTATGTTCGTGGCGGCGCTTCTGTTACTTTGGATGACCCTTCTGTTGATGAAAACACATATTCTTCAGCAACCTGGATGGGTGGTGACTACTTTGGTGGCGGTTCAAGACAGAGACTTGTTCTTGATGCAAGCTTTGAAAACTGTGGTGTTTTGATGCGCTATCAGCACGACGGTTATTCTGATTATTTTGCTGACGGTTCTATCAGCTGGCTCATGGGCTATGCTTCTTTCTGTGACGGAAAAGTTATTGCAGAAGCAGGAAAAATCAATGACCGCTTTACTTGGACTGGAGGTTTTCAGGACAGCGCATTTGACTGGTGGGGACGCGGAAAAGGTGCTGCACTTGTTGTAAAACCAGTTGAAGGCCTTGTAATTGAAGCTGATGTTACAGATTTGTTCACTTCAGAAGTTACAAAAGGTGAAGCTAAAGCTACAAAGGCTGATGCAGATCTTCTTCAGGTTTCTGCAAAATATGGAACAGATTCATTCTTTGTAACAGGTGGTTTTGCTCCAGCTGGATACTACTTTGGTTCATTCGGTCTTATGTCTGTAGAAAACCTCTACGCAACAGTTGAATTGTTCGGTGAAACAAAAGATGGAAATTGCTACAGTAACGGTGGTTGGGCAGGATATGTTTCAGACACTTACAACGACATCACAGTTTTCCTTGACTACAGTGGAATTGATAAAACAGAACTTGCTCTCGTTGCAGAAGCAACAATTCTTGATGACTGCACAAAGCTCAAAATTAACCCAGCTGTTGGCTATGATTTGTCGGACATCATCAAACTCACAGCTGATGTTACAGTAAACCTTCCAGCTTCTTGGGACGAAGACAAGCTTGGTGCTAAACCTGACACTTATGCAACAATCACACCAGGCGTTACATTCAAAGCAAGCAAAGCTGCAAGTGCAACAGTTTGGGCTACAATCAGCACAGATACAGATCAGGCTCAGAACAAACTTGGCGCAGGTGTAAAACTCAGCTACTAAACTATTAATATAGAAGAAAATCAACAAAAAAGGCTTGCCCAGGGTGAAAGAATGCTTCCACTCAGGACAAGCCCGTTCCAGCTCAAGACTTCAATAATTTAAGCTTCTACAACGTCCTTTAAATCTTTGTTTGTCATTGCACAGACGCAAGAGTCGCTGTAAATGTTTACTGCAGTTTCGATCATGTCAATTACAGAATAAATTGGAAGAATGATTCCCATTACTCCGATTGGCATGTTTTTTCCTGCCATAAGTGAAAGTGTAAGGAAGAAGCATCCCATTGGAACACCAGCATTTCCTACTGCACTGATTACAGAAACCAAAATCCGTGAAATTACTGTAAGAAGGTTAAGGTCAACTCCAGCAGTTTTCATAATGAAAAGTGAAGTTACCAGAATAAATGCAGCACAACCGTTCATGTTGATTGTTGTACACATTGGAAGAATGAAGCGTGTGAATTTTTTGTCGCATTTTACGCGGTTTTCAGCACAGTCCATTGTTACAGGCAATGTTGCAGCTGAACTTTTTGTGAACAAAGCTGTAAGGATTGCAGGAAGCATGTTCTTGAAGTGCTTGATTGGATTAAGTCCGCGGGCAAGCAGGAAGATTGAAAGCACAACAAAGAACTGAATCAGGTTTCCGCTCAAAACTACTGCAACATATTTTCCGATTGAACCGGCAACAATTCCGGCAGACATTTCTGAAACAAGCTGAGCTGTGAATGCGATTACACCAAGTGGAAGGATTTCAATGAGCCAGCCGATGATCATGAACATAAGTTCCTGAAAACCGTTGATTACATTCATGATTGCTGTTTTCTTTTCTGATTCTTTCATCTTTGAAATTGCGAAACCAAAAACGAAAGAAACGATAAGAACTGAAAGAACATTTCCAGAAACAAATGGATAAACGATGTTGTTTGGAATTGCGCTCAAAAAGTAGTCAAGGTAAGAAGAAGAATTCATGTTCTGAATTTTTTCAACTGCAGCACCTTCGTAAGCACTTGCCGCAAGAGCTTCAGGACTGATTACAAAGAACAAAATTGCTGCGATTGTTGAAGCTGCCAAAGTTGTGAGCAATGTGTAGAAAATTGTTCTTTTGAAGATTTTTCCTGTTTCCTTGTTTCCGCCAAGCATTGCAAGTGTTGTAAGAACTGAAACTGCAATTGCTGGAACGGCTGTGAATTGGAAAAGTCTTGTGAATACTGAAGCAACAAAACCGCAAACATTGTTCACTGCTTCAATATGAAGTGAACCAAGAACAGCACCCAAAACAAGGGCACCTACCCAGAAAATCATCTGGCGAAACTGTTTAGTCATAAAAAACTCCTTTTAAATTGGTATGATTATATTACAAATTTTTTGTACAACGCAATATAATAGAAGAAATGGAGCATATAATGAAACTTTCCTTGATTCAATTGAAGAATCTTCAGAATAACGACAAGAATATTGACCATGCCATAGAGATGATTGAAAAGGCGGCGGCTGGTGGAGCAGATTTTGTTGTTCTGCCTGAAATGTTCACCTGCCCTTATCAAGCTTCAAAATTTCCACTTTATGCTCAGGAAGAAGGCGGCACCAACTGGAAAAAACTCAGTGAAGCTGCAAAAAAATTTGGCGTGTATCTTTGCGCAGGTTCAATGCCGGAGCTTGAAGTAAAGCGGGATTGCTGTGAACACGTGGAAAACATCTATAACACCAGCTATGTTTTTGACAGAAACGGAAATCAGATTGCCAGACACAGAAAAGCCCATCTTTTTGACGTGGACATAAAAGGCGGCCCAAGATTCAAGGAAAGTGATTCTTTGACTGCAGGAAATGAAATCACCACCTTTGAAACTGAATTCGGGACTTTTGGACTGATGATTTGCTTTGACATTCGCTTTCCTGAAATGGCAAGACTGATTCAGCTGAAGGGTGCAAAAATGATTCTGGTGCCTGCTGCTTTTAACATGACCAGCGGCCCAAAGTGGTGGGAACTTATGTTCAGAACCAGATCCGTGGATAATCAGATTTTTACAGCAGGCTGTTCTCCGGCAAGAGACACAAATGCAAATTATGTTGCCTGGGGACATTCAATGGTAGCAAATCCCTGGGGAACAGTTCTGGGAGAATTGCAGGAAGATGAAGAAATTCTCACTGTGGAAATAGATTTTTCAGAAGTTGAAAAAGTAAGGGCTCAGGTACCACTTACCACAGCAAGGCGGGTGGATTTGTACAAACTGGAAGAAATTTGATTTTTCCCAGCAGGTTCGTTTTATTTTTTTGCCTTCTTTGCAGCTTTGCTTCCTACTGTCTGAATTATCTGCACAAAAATTATGAGGATAATAACTGTGGAAGTCATCAGCGGCTGGTTGAATCTCTGATAACCGTAGGTCAGTGCCAGATCTCCTACTCCACCACCACCAACTGCTCCGGCCATTGCTGTTGCTCCAAGAAGTCCTACTGTTCCAGTTGTGATTCCAAGCACAATTGAACCAAGGGATTCAGGCAGAACAAATTTGAGGATTGTCTGCAGAGTTGTTGCTCCCATTGCCTGCGCCGCCTCAATGATTCCCTTGTCCACTTCAAGAAGCGCATTTTCTATAAGTCTGGCAAGATATGGAGCAATGTATGCCACCAACGGAACCAGTGCAGCCGTAGATCCTACTCTTGTTCCAACGATTGCTTTTGTAAGCGGCATTATGTAGACAATCAGAATGATAAAAGGAACACTTCTGATGATGTTGATTACTGAGCTTACGATATTGTAGACCAGTCTATTTTCCTTGATTCCGCCCTTTCTTGTGGAAAAAAGCACAACCGCAAGTGGAAAAGCAATCACAAGCCCGAACACCAGTGAAAGCCCCACCATATAAATTGTCTGAAAAATACTTGTATAAATCTTTGCCGCTGTTACTCCAAAAATCATATTTCCACCTCGAATTTTGGTACTTTGTGTTCTTCAAAGAAAATTTCTGCCTTTGAAATCTGTTCTTCCGTGCCTGTAATCTGAACTGTCTGAAATCCAACCACCTTTCCTTCCAGCTGGGTGACAACTCCGAACAAAATTGAAATGTTCACGCCGGTTTCCTTGATGGCAAGTGACATAATCGGATCGTCTGCATTTTTTCCATCAAATCGAAGGCGATAAACCTTCTGTGGCTGGTTGTAGCTTCTAAGGTAGCTTTTTACTTCTTCAGGAAGCCTGTCGTTGATTACAGTTCTGATGAAGCCCTTTGTGGTTTCTGATTGAGGATTTCCAAAAACATCGATTACAGAACCTTCCTCAATGAGTTTGCCGCCTTCCAGAACTGCTACTTTGTTGCAGACCTGCTGAATTACGTTCATCTGATGGGTAATCATAAGAATCGTAATGTTCAGTTCCCGGTTTACTTTTTGCAGAAGCTCCAGAATTGAGTCTGTTGTGCGGGGATCCAGAGCGGAGGTTGCTTCATCACAAAGCAGAATTGATGGATTCAGCGCCAAAGCCCTGGCAATGCCTACCCTCTGCTTTTGTCCGCCGGAAAGTTCCTTTGGAAATGAATCTGCCTTGTCTTCCAGCTCTACAAAGCTCAGAAGCTCCTGAACACGGCATTTGATTTCATCCTTGTTTTTGTGAGCCAGTTCCAGGGGAATCGCTATGTTCTGAAAAACTGTACGGCTTTCCAGAAGGTTAAAGTGCTGAAAAATCATGCCGATTCCCTTGCGGAATTCCCGCAGCTGTCTGCCTTTGAGCAGAGCCACATTTTTTCCGGCTACAGTGACTTTTCCTGAACTTGGTGTTTCAAGTCCGTTCACCATGCGGATCAATGTGGATTTTCCGGCTCCTGAAAACCCTATAACTCCGTAAATGTCGCCCTTGTTTATTGAAAGGGAAATGTCATTCAAAGCATGGACTGTGTTTTTCTTTGTAACAAATGTTTTAGATACGTTTTCTATTTCAATCATGTGGAACCTTCTCTGCGGGGTTTGGGGCTGCGAACACCTTCACTTTTTACTCGAACTTATAGTCTTCCGGAACCCAGAACAGACCATTTTCGTAGTTTGTGCTTTCAAGATACTTTTTGAACTCTGCTGAATGATATGCTGCCACAATGTCCTTTGCCCACTTTGTATCCTTGTTTGCGTCCTTTACAACTACCTGAAGAATCAGATGTGGAAGAACTGTTTCCTTTGCCAGAGCTGTAGAAGCGTCGATTCCTGCGTTGTAAACGATTGAACCTGTGATAACAACAAAATCAAAATCGTCCTGCACCTGTGGAATGTTCAGTGACTTCATCTCTGTAAAATCAATGTTGTAAGGATTTGAAGCAATGTCCTCGCTGGTAACTGTTGATGGATTTACACCGTCTTTGAGAGTGATCCAGCCGATTTTCTGAAGAAGAACGTAGGCGCGGGCTGTATTTGCAGGATCATTTGGAACTGCCACTCTTGGTTTGCTCAAAATTTTGATTGCTTCAAGAGAAGTATGCTTTGTTGAAAAAAGACTTGCCGGTACTGTTGGAATTGGTGTGATTGGCACCAGGTCTCCATTGTTTCCTTTATTGTAATTATTTGCGTAGGCTGTGTGCTGTTCGACGTTGAAGTCCACATCACCACCGTTTACTGCATCATCTGCAAGCGCAAGTTCTGAATAATCAAAGCCTTTAAGTTTGTAGCCCTTTGCTTTCAAAATTGGAAGAATTCCTGATTCAAAAAGAACTGTGTAAGGTCCCTGAGAGCGGCTGTAAGTAAGTGTTGTTTTTTCACCACCCTGCTCTGCTTTCTTATTGCAACCAGTGAATGCCACCAGTGAAGCTGTCATTGCGAGTGCAACCAAAGCGATTTTTTTTGTAAGTTTTTTCATATTTGCTCCTTACCTAGTGACATACTAGGTTATTTGTGATACATTATATTTACACCTAGTAACCTACCGTGTCAATAGGTTTTGAAAAAATATTTTATTTTCTGGAGTTTTTTATGAGTGACTTTTTGAAAGAAGCAGCTGAACTGAAAGCGTATATGGTAGAACAGAGAAATTATTTTCATTCCCATCCTGAACTTGGACTTAAAGAATTTCTTACCTGTGACAGAATTCAGGAAGAACTGAACAAGATCGGAATCAAAAATTACCGCGTGGGTGAAACAAATGTTATCGGGGAAATTGATACAGACAGAAAGGGAAAGACACTTTTTCTTCGCGCTGACATTGATGCTCTTCCGATTCAGGAAGCAAATGATGTTCCATATAAAAGCCAGTTTGACGGCGTAATGCATGCCTGTGGTCACGATGGTCATGCGGCATATCTTTTGGGAACTGCAAAACTTATTCTTAAAAATCTGGACAAAATCAACGGCAAAGTGATTCTGGCTTTTCAGGCTGCTGAAGAAATTGGAAAAGGAGCCAGAGACATTATTGCTGCAGGAGTTTTGGACAGCACTGACAGAATCTTTGGAATTCATTTTCAGGCCGGAATGGATGCTGGAAAGTACGGAATAAAATCTGGTGCTGACATGGCAAGCTGTGACAGAATCAGAATCAGGGTAAATGGAAAGGCAGCACACATCACAAGGCCTCAGGACGGTGTAGATGCCACGGTAATTGCTGCCTTGATTGTGAGCCAGCTTCAGAATGTGGTGAGCAAATTGATTTCGCCGGTAGAAGGAGCGATTCTTGGAATTGGAAGCATTCATTCAGGAACCACATACAATATTATTTCTGGTCAGGCAAAAATTGAAGGAACTATCCGAGCCTTTTCTGCAGAATCCAGGGCAAAGCTTGGAAATGCCGTAAAGAAAATCGCTCAGGATGTGGCGCTTCAGTACGGCGGTAATGCGGAGGTTGAAGTTGAAGACATCTGTGATCCTTGCACCAATCCTGCTGAATGTGCCGCAGAGGTTGTTGAATCTGCTAAAAAAATTGTTGCACCTGAAAACATAATCACAGATCTGGACAAGCGTTTTGGTTCTGACAATTTTGCTGATTATATGAGGAAGGCACCGGGAACTTATGTTCATGTGGGAGCTTCTGATTCTGATGCAACAAGATGGGCACACCACAATGAGCACTTTGATTTGAGCGAAGACTGCTACACTTATGCAGCTGCCCTTGCCCTTCAGTACACTGTGGATTTTCTTGGAAAATAACTGATGAGAGCTGTCCAACAAGCAATAACTTGTCATTTCGAGCGGAGCCTGCACTGAGCCTGTCGAATGTGTGGAGAAAACTCTTACAGATCTCTCCACTACGGTCGAGGTGACATTTTAAACTTTTAGGCCAGCCTCTCCATATCTTGAACGGAGCATTTTATGATGAAAATATCTTCAAAAGGACAGTATGCCTTGCTTCTTATGACAGATCTGGCGGAAGAGCAGAACGGAAATTTTCTTCCATTAAAAACATTGGCCCACAAACACAATATTTCCCTAAAATACGCTGAACAGATTCTTACAAAGCTGAGTAAAAGCGGGGCAATTCTGGGAGCACGTGGAAACAATGGCGGATACAGACTTATAAAAAAACCGGAAGAATATTCTGTTGGTGATATTCTTAGAATTATGGAAGGGGATTTGAATCCACGGGGAGAAAATCTTCATCCAGTAACCAACACAGGCAATCTGGACTTTTGGGCAGGTTTCAGCAATGCCATCAACACTTATGTAGACAGCATCACCCTGAACACAATTGTAGAAAAAAACAAATCTGCTGAACCTTTCATGTACATAATTTAAGAATACAACTCCGCAATTTTAAGTTATTTTTCATTTTGCGGAACGAAACTTATTTTTCTATTCCGCAAAATAGAATTTTTCTTGAAAATGCGGAATACTAATTGTATAATAAAACCATGAAAGTACTGGAAAGACAAAATTTCTTACAAAAACTGCTAAATTCCATAAATACACCAGACATCAAGGTTATTACAGGAATTCGTCGAAGCGGAAAATCAAAACTTTTAGAAATGTTCATTGAATATCTTAAAAGCAACATTCCAAACGCAAATATAATTCACATCAATTACAACCTTTTTCAGTTTTCAACACTAAAAAATGCTGCTGCACTAAATGAATATGTTGAAAATCTGTATTCTCCAGAAAAAGAAAATTTCCTCTTGATTGATGAAGTTCAGCTTTGCAAAGATTTTGAACAGGCAATAAATTCGTTTCATGCGTCAGAAAAATATCATATCTATATAACCGGTTCAAATGCGTTTTTGCTTTCCAACGATCTGGCAACATTGTTTACAGGAAGAACTTTTTCTGTAGAAGTTTTCCCTTTTAGTTTTAAGGAATTCGTTTCCTATTTTGAATGCCAGGATTTACAGCAGGCCTTTGACCGATTTACAATGGAAGGCGGAATGTCAGGTTCCTATTTATATGAATCAATTGACGACAAATACAATTACTTGAATGAAGTTTTTGAAACCTTGATCGTCCGTGATATTCAGCAGAAATATAAAATAAAAAATATTTCGCTTCTGGACACACTGAATGATTTTCTTGTGGATAATATTTCGTCGGAAGTTTCAGCAAGAAGCGTTGCAAACACACTTACGTCAAAAGGAAACAAAACAGACGATAAAACAGTTTCTTCTTACATCAAATATCTTTGTGCTTCTTATGCATTCTACAAAATCCGCCGCTATGACATAAAAGGAAAAAAATATCTTTCAAGTCAGGATAAATATTTCCTTGCAGACCATTCCTTTAAATATGCAAAACTTGGTACAAGGAATATGGACTATGGAAAAATTTACGAGAACATAGTCTGCATGGAACTTTTGCGCCGCGGTTATGAAGTTTACACAGGAGTTCTTTATCAAAAAGAAATTGATTTTGTAGCCATCAAGCGTGATGAAAAAATCTACATCCAGGTAAGCGATGACATTTCCCGCCCAGAAACAATGGAAAGAGAAACCGCACCACTTTTAAGCATAAAAGACGCCTACCCTAAAATAATAATTGCAAGAACAAAACATCCTCAGTATCAGTACGAAGGTATTGCGGTCTGGGATATTGCGGAATGGTTGGTGAACCGATAATAAAGTATAAGTTGATATAGTAATTTGGAGAAAATAATGGCAAAAGAAAAAATACAATCTGTAGAGCCAAACATTGCAGATCTTGCAAATGGTTGGATGAAATCATATAAACTGGATTACAAACTTGAACAGGAATCAATTGGAAATTCTGAGATAGATAAGGCTCTTGATGAATATTTTTCTAAAAATGGTGGAGTTGGTGGAAACCGACCTGATGCAAAAATTTTACTCCAAGATAAAAATTGCGATTATTATCCGATTTTGATTGAATATAAAGGTTATAAAGATAAACTTGTAAAATTAGATGAAGAATGTCATGTAGCTAATAAGAATTCAAAAAATGAACCTGACTTCAAAAATATAAATTCTTATGCAGTTAACGGTGCTGTTCATTATGCAAATGCAATTCTTCATTACACCAATTTTACAGATATTATTTCCATTGGAATGACTGGCTTTAAAAATGATTCTGGAAAACTGGAATATTCAATCGGTGTTTACTATGTTTCAAAAAGCAATTTTGGGGTTGGACAGAAAGTTGATGAATATACAGATTTTTCATTCCTTAAAAAAGAAAATTTCGATGCCTTTATTGAAAAAGTAAAAGCACTTTCCCTTTCTGATGAAGAAAAAGAAAAGTTAAAGGAAAAGCGTGAGCAGGAAATCGGTGCAAGTCTTGTAAAACTCAATAATGATATTTATCAGAATGAAAAAGGACTTGGCGAAAATGACCGTGTTTATTTAGTAGCAGCTTCAATTATTGCAACTCTTGGTATTCCTAAGAAAGTTTCTCCTCTTGAAAAAGATGATTTAAAATCTTCGGTGGAAGAAGGAAACCGTGACGGCGATATTGTACTTCGTAAAATAAATGCATTTTTGAATGAAAAGCAGATTCCAAAAGATAAAAAAGATTTGATTGTTAGAACTTTGGCAAATACTTTAACTACTGAAAATATTAATAAAGTTGAAAATGGTGAAAGTCAGTTAAAGCGTGTATTTTCAAAAATTGTAGATGATTTGGGAATCTATTATAAAACAGATTTGACAACTGATTTTACTGGAAAGCTTTTCAACGAAATGTACAGTTGGCTTGGTTTTACAGAAGATAAATTAAATGATGTTGTTCTTACACCTTCTTATGTTGCAACTTTGCTTGTAAAACTTGCCCGTGTTAATAAAGATTCTTTTGTATGGGATTTTGCAACTGGTTCAGCAGGGCTTCTTGTTGCGGCCATGAATGAAATGCTTGACGATGCAAAGAAAACTCTTAAATCCCCAGAAGAAATCAATAAAAAATCTGCAGATATTAAAGCAAAACAGCTTTTAGGTCTGGAAAAACTTCCAAATATTTATATGTTGGCTACTTTGAATATGATTTTAATGGGTGACGGAAGTTCGAATATTTTGAATAAAGACTCATTGAACGATTTTGATGGAAAATATGGTTTTGGAAACAATCAGCGAAAATCTAAGAAAGCAGATTCCGGGATTGCGAGGATTTTCTGCAACAAGCTTAAAGAAAATGCGTCAGTTTTATGAAAACTGGTCATTCCTCGAAGTTCAAAATTCGACCGTTACAACGGACGA
>JAGHUJ010000113.1 GCA_018064905.1 Candidatus Treponema equifaecale | reverse complement strand
TTTGAACAGTACTTCAGAATACGAAAAAGAGGAAATTGCCCGAGGACAGTTTGGTGACATTTCTTTCTGGCTTACAAAACTTAGTGATGATGAAGAACTTGAACTTTTACATGAAATCAAAGCCCTTGAGAAAGTGGATTTTGTAAACAGTCATAAATTGATTATGGCTAATTATGAAGTTCATCACATAGAAAGTGACAGCGAAGGTTGTTTTTTGATTGATGACGGAAGATATAAGAAATTTGGAATGCAGAATGCGGAATTAGAAATTGGCAATGGTGAATGTCTGGTTCCTCTTTCTTTTATTGAGATTTATGAACATTCTGAAATTGGGGAAAAGATTGATGTTGTTGTGGGGCGGAACGGTCTTGTAAAATCTTTGACGATTGCAGGATTTTTTGAGGATCCTTTTATGGGTAGTTCCATGGTTGGAATGAAGTCTATTCTGATTTCTAAAGCGGATTTTGAAGAAATGAAAGTGATGGCTGAGGAATCTGGAATTGATGCTCTTGCCAGAAGCGGGATTCTGCTTCATGTTCAGGAAAAATCAGATGGCAAAGACAGCGAGAACTTTAATCTTTACCTGAATGAAAATACAAATCTCTCAAAATATACGGAAGATGTTCATACTACAGATACGATGGTCAATTTTATGCTTCTGCTTTCAAATTCCTTTGGGGCAATGTTTGGTTCTTTTGCAATTGTTCTGTTTCTGGTTACAGTGTTTATTTTGGGACATTCAGTAAAGTCTGCTGTAAAAAGTGAGAACCGAAACTTTGGTATTTATAAGGAGTTGGGGTATACATCAAAAGAATTGGCTGTGAATTTTTGCGTTCTTTTTATGATCCCAGTTTTATCTGGAGAAATTGCAGGATTTACCGTAAGTCCAGTTTTCTCACAAGTGATTTTACAGATGCAGTCTACAACTACAAGTCTTGCTGTGCCTGTGACAGTACCTGTTTTGTTGAGCTTTGGATTTTTGATTCAACTCTTTGTAATCCTGGCAGGTTTTATTTATGTTGAAGTTCGGGGAATTAAAAAAATCAGTCCTCTTGAAAGTATAAAGGATTTGGAAAATCGTGAGGAAGTAAAAAGAAATGGTGGGGTTCATAAAAAAGGACTTCTTTTCTGGATTGCTTTGCGACAGATTGTTTCCCGTAAGGGAAATTATTTGAGTACATTGATAATTTCAATTCTTCTTGTATTGTTTGCAAGTCTTGCTGGTCGACTTAATTCCTGGCTTGGTCCAAATGGGGAAGGACTTATGGATGCTTTTAATCCAACCGACATGCATCTTGGTATTCAGAGTTTTGGCAATGAAACAATGGAAGATTTTGAAGCAATCATAAAAGATTATTCTGAGATTACAGAGCATTATGTTCTGGGAATGCCAACTCTTCGTATGAACGGCAAGGATTATACAGCAAATGTTACTGATGCACCTGAATCCTTTCATATTTTTGATGGAAAAACCTGTACAAAAGAAAATGAAATTGTAATCACTGAATTTTTGATGAAGGATTTAGGCTTGAATATTGGGGATACAGTTACCATTGGAAGCCGTTATGTTCGCGGTGAGGATTTTACAATTGTTGGAACTTACCAGTGTGCTAATGATGCAGGTGAAAATTTTGGAATGACTCAGGAAGGCTATTTTAGAATCGGGCGAGATAATCCTGCATTGTGGTGCCATCATTACTATTTGAAGGATGAATCAAAAAAACTGGAGATTATGAAATTTTTGGAAGATACATTTGGCTCTGATGTTCACGTTCACGAAAATAGCTGGCCTGGTTTGTATGGAATCTTACGGGCAATGAAAATGCTAATTTGTTTTATGTATGTAGTTAGTGGCATTTTTATTCTGATTGCAATTGTTATTTCCAGCAGAAAAATTTTGAATGAAGAAAGAGTTGATTTAAGTAATTACAGACTACTGGGCTTTAGTTATTCAGCTTTGCGTCTTTCTTTTGCAATAAGATTTTTGATTGTGGCAATCATTGGTTCTGCAGCTGCTCTTGTTTTGGGAGCATTGTTTGCAAATCCATTAATAAATATTTTAATGAGAAGCGCCGGAATTGCTGGTTTTTCTTCTCATCCGGGATTTCAGTGGGCTGTATTACCTGCTGTGATCATCACCCTTATGTTTGTATTTTTTGCCTGGATTTTTGGAAGAAAAATCAGGAACTGGAGGTAATTATGAAAAAATTGGCAGTCGTTGTTTTGAGTCTTGTTGTGATGACTGGATGTGTTTTCGCAAAAGGAAACTTGAAAGTAAAATTCGGTAGAGAAGGAAAAACTTTCACAATGGAAACTTTGGATAATCCTACTGCAAATCAGATTGTTCACGATGTTGGAAATCGAAGCTGGAATCTTCCAATCTATGATTTTGATAATTATAACGGATGGGAATATTTCCAGTATTACGATATCAGTCGCCGTTATAAGT
>JAGHUJ010000139.1 GCA_018064905.1 Candidatus Treponema equifaecale | reverse complement strand
AACCAGCTCTTGCAACGCAGGCAATCTTCGCTTTTGTAGCTAACTGGAACAACTTCATGACACCATTCGTTTTGCTTTCATCAACAGAAAAATACACACTTCCAATGCTGGTTCAGATGCTTCGTGGTGATATTTACCGCACTGAATACGGTGGAATCTATCTTGGTATCGCAATTTCTCTGGTACCAATCATCATTTTCTATGCAATTATGTCTCGTTTCATCATCGGTGGACTTGCACTTGGTGCAGTAAAGGAATAGCAACATGAAATTGTTGAGTAAGTGTCTTTCAGGTTTGTTTTGTGCAATGATTTTTTTGAATGGAACTTCATGCCTTGGGGCTGCTGAGATTGAAGATGATTCAAAATTTCAGGAATCTCTTGCAAATCCCTCTTCCAGCGTAAATTTTGCTCTAAAAATGAAGGCAGGCTGGAACTTAGGAAATACCTTCGACGCTTACAACAACAAGGATGAAATGGGCTACACTCTTTCGGCTGAAACCTGCTGGGGAATGCCTAAAACAACAAGAAAAATGATTCAGGCCGTGCACAAGGCTGGATTTTCCACAATAAGAATTCCTGTCAGCTGGCATGGTCATTTGAGCAACAATCCGGAGGATCCATATAAAATTGATTCAAAGTGGATGGCTCGTGTAAAGGAAGTTGTAAACTGGGCCTATAACGAAGGAATGTATGTAATCCTCAATATTCACCACGACAATCTTTCAACTGCTCAAGGAAATGGAGCAGGAACAATCAATGCTTCTGGTTACAACGGAAATAAATTGCTTGGCTATGTAGTGGATTCAGGATTTAAAAGACAGTCAAAGTTCTTCCTAAAAAATGTATGGGAACAGATTTGTAAAAATTTTAATGAAGAATATGATGAACATCTTATTTTTGAGCTTTTGAATGAGCCTCGTAACGTTGGAACTGCTGACGAATGGTGGGTCAGTAATACGACAAAATTGGCTGAATACAATAAGATTCTTCTGGAATATGAACAGACCTGTCTTGATGTAATCCGTGCCAGCGGTAACAAAAATGCAACACGATATGTCATGGTTACAGGATATGCTGCAAATCCACAGCTTACCGTTGATTTTACTCTGCCAAATGATTCAGCTAATGACAAACTTCTGCTTTCTTTCCACGCCTACACTCCTTATAAATTTGCCATGTGGGATCAGAGCAATCCAAACTGCACAGTATTTGACAAAGGCTGTCAGGGTGAAATTGAATGGAACTATCAGCAGTTGCGTCAAAAATTTCCAACAATCGGAATTGTTCAGGGAGAAACCAGTGCCGAAAATAAGGACAATCTTTCAGAACGTTTAAAATGGGCAGAATTTGCATTCGGTCAGGCTTACAAAAAGTACAAGATTGCCTCAGTTCTGTGGGACAACAATGTTCCATCCCCAGACTCAAACCACAACGGAGAGCACCACGGTTACTTCAACAGAGAAAAACTTGAATGGTACTTTCCAACTCTTACACAGAAGATGGTTGAGGCCTGCAAATAGAACTTATATCCAGGTCTTCAAAACCAGATACAAGTTTTTTTACAATTTCCTTTAATTTTTCTTTATCTTCTTCAGACTGACCTTCAAGATTAACTGGCATTACAGGATCGTGAAGGCTCATTCTGAACAAAATCCAGCCGTTTAACTCAGGTTTTTCAAAGCTTATTCTTACGCCCTCATAGGCTTGTGGCAGATTGTATCCGGACTTTTCAGCACGATTTCTGACTTCTTTTAGAACAGACTTTCCATAATCTTCAAAATCCTCGCACAAAATCTTGAATCTGTACTCACCTTCCTTTCCTGCAGGTGGAAGCTTTTCTATAAGGCTTTCCAAGGTTCTGCCCTGTCTCTTTGCCTTTGCCAATGCGATTATAATTTTTACAGCAAGATAAGCGCCATCGTCCAGAAAATAATTTTCGCTCAAAGCACCATGACCACTGGTTTCCATTGCTAAAGGACAAACTGTTCCCGCCTGGTTCAATTCAATCTGCCTGTTGATTACATTCTTATATCCGCGGACAAATCTGAAATGATTTAAGCCCAGCACCTTTTCCAGAAAATATGTAAGCCTGTCGCTGGTAACACTGTCTGTTACAATGGTTGAATGAGGATAGTCCTGTGCCAGAATTGCTGAAATCAAGGCGATGATTGAGTCTCTGTTCACTTCCTCACCGTTCGAAAAAACACAGCTCATTCTGTCCACGTCAGTATCAAAAATCAGTCCAAGATCTCCATTGTTTGAAACTGTTGCAGTTTTGATTGCCTTCATTGCTTCTTTGTTTTCGGGATTCGGAATGTGGTTTGGAAAAAGTCCATCCGGTTCAAGAAATTGAGAACCTTTTGTATCTGCTCCCAATGGTTTTAGAATTTTTTCAACAAAAAATCCAGAAGCACCGTTTCCGCTGTCCACAACAATTTTAAGTCCACTAAGAGGCTTTTTATTTTCATCACATTCAAGTTCACGACAAATTACATTTTTAAGATGTGCCGAATAAAGTGAAAGAAGATCAAATTTTTTTAATTGCGAATTGCGCATTGTGCATTGCACATTGGAATCTTCAGCTATTTCCAGAATAATTGTGATATCCTCATGATCAAGTCCACCCTGTTTGTCAAAAAATTTGATTCCGTTTCTGTTGAAAGGAAGGTGGCTGGCAGTAATCATTACAGAACCGTCAAAATCTGTTTCTTTAAAAACACAACTCATAAACATGGCTGGAGTTGTGGCAAGTCCACAGTCAACAATGTCTGCCCCTTTTTGTAAAATTCCACAGGCAACCGCATTTAAAAGATTTTCACCAGTGATTCTGGAATCCCGGCCAATACCAATTTTAAGTTCACAAGCCTTTTTTCCAGTTTTTATTGAAAGCCAGTCCACAAAGGCCGCCCCGATTTTTACTGAAATTTCTGCTGTAAGATTTATATTTTCACCGGCAACACCGTCACAAGCCACTCCACGAATATCGCTGCCGTTCTGTAATTTGAATATATCTTTTTTTGCCATGGCTGAATTATACCACAAATAATAGCAATTTCCCTAAATTTTAACTAAAATAAAATTATGTCAACCAAAGAAAAAGTCCTCAGCTTGCTTCAAAATAATATTGAAAATCCAGTTTCCGGCGAAAAAATTGCCAGCGAATGTGGTGTTTCCAGAACTGCAATCTGGAAAGCTGTAAATTCATTGCGCCAGCAGGGCTATCAGATCAGCGGAACCACAAAAGGCGGTTATATTCTAAAAGCTTTAAGCGATATTTTTTCAAAAGACAGTTTTTCCGAATATTTTTCCAGGAATTTTGCGGAATATTCTGATTCAAACATCGAAGTTTTTTCTGAAATTGACTCTACAAATACCTACGCCAAGCGGGTTTTAACAGAAGCAGGTTCGCTCAGACTGGTTGATGAATCCTTAACAGAAGCAGGAAAAAAATTCCACAAATCAATAATAGTTGCAGAAATGCAAACGGCTGGACGAGGAAGACTTGGAAGAACCTTCTACTCTCCTTCAAAAACCGGTGTTTATCTTTCAATTATTTATGCACCAAGGGGTGGAATCACAAATCCTGCAATTCTCACAGCTTTTGCCGCAGTTGCAGTTTGCAGGGCTGTAAAGAAACTTTTCTCCGCAGAACCAAAAATCAAATGGATCAACGACATATTTGTAAACGGAAAGAAAATCTGCGGCATCCTAACTGAAGGCTTCACAAATTTTGAGACAATGCGCATTGAATCAGCAATTGTTGGAATCGGCGTGAACATAAAGGACAATCCTGATATTTTTCCGGAAGAAGTAAAGAAAGTTGCAGGAAGCATCACTGGAAATTCCGCAGCAAATGCCAGCCGTTGTGATCTTGCTGCAGAAATAGCAGGCCAGTTTCTTACGCTCATGGAAGGTGATCACAGCCAGATAATGAAAGAATACAAGGAAAGCTCATTTCTGATTGGTCAGACACTGGAAGTTCATCCTGTAATCGGTGACGAAAATTCAGTCTACAAAGCAAAAGCAATAGACATAGACGACAACGCCGGGCTTATAGTAGAGCTTTCCGATGGAAGTCAGAAAACCCTAAGCTCCGGCGAAGTATCCTTAAAGTCTTATAATTTTGTTTAGAAAAACGGTGGTTTCGAGAGCCTCAACCACCACAACTTTTTCTACGCAGTACATTTTTTGAATGCACTTAATGCTGCTTCTTCAGGAGAAAGCCCCTCTTCTTCAGCCTTTGAAATTTCAGACATAATCTTAAGGTAGTCATTTGGAATGATTTTCTTGAACTTTGGAATATAGTTTCTGAAATCATCCAGAATAGCCTTTGCACGCTTAGACTTAGTCTCATCAAAATGCTTCTGAATCAGTGACTTGAGGATTTCAACATCAGTTTCGCTTCTTGCAACAGTTGTTTCATCATCAAGGTCGTACATTGTAACCAGTTCACGATTCAATCTCTTGTAAAGGTCATGGTTTTCATCAAGAACATAAGCAACACCGCCGCTCATACCAGCACAAAGATTTTTTCCAGTCTTACCAAGAATTACAGCAATACCGCCAGTCATATATTCAAGACCGTGGTCGCCACAACCTTCAGCCACAACAGTTGCACCAGAATTGCGTACGCAGAAACGTTCACCAGCCACACCGTTGATAAAGCCAGTTCCGCTTGTAGCACCAAAGAAAGCAACGTTACCAACGATGATGTTTGAATCCTGTTCCCCAGTAAAATCTTCAGGAGTCCTAACAACGATTTTTCCGCCGCTCAAACCTTTACCAACAGCATCGTTTGCATCTCCAGTAAGCTTAAGTGTAAGTCCCTTTGGAGCAAATGCACCGAATGACTGACCTGCACCACCAACAAAGTTTACAGTGTATGAATCATCTTTCAGAGTATTTCCGTATTTTGTCTGGATTTCAGAACCAAGGATTGTACCTGCAGTTCTATCTGTACACTGAACATTGTATTTAAGTGTTGTAAGGCGAGAATTTTCCATTACTGGCAAGAGACGAAGAACGTCCATGCTGTAGTTCAATTCTTCTTTTTCGCCTTCACGGTGACCAAATTCTGCATTTGTTTTCCATGTATCATCAGTTTTTGCAAGAATTCTTGAAATATCAATGAGTCCTGCTCTTCCGAATGCCTGTTTTTCCTTGAGTTTGAGGAGATCTGTGCGACCAACCATTTCATCAATTGACTTAATTCCAAGCTTAGCCATGATTTCACGAACTTCCTGTGCAACATAGCGCATGAAATTCTCAACATATTCAGGTTTTCCTGGGAATTTTTCACGGAGCTTTTCGTTCTGAGTTGCAACACCAAATGGACATGTATCAAGATTACATACACGAAGCATCTTACAACCCATTACAATAAGTGGAGCTGTAGCAAAACCGTATTCCTGAGCACCAAGAATAGCAGCAATTGCAACGTCACGACCGTCCATCAATTTACCGTCAGTTTCAAGGCGAACAAGTCCACGCAAACCGTTCTGAATCAAAGTCTGGTGAGTTTCAGCAAGCCCCATTTCCCAAGGCAAACCTGCATGATGAATTGAAGAAATTGGAGCAGCACCTGTACCACCGTCGTGTCCTGAAATCAAAATAATCTGAGCACCTGCTTTTGCAACACCGGCAGCAACAGTACCAACACCGGCTTCAGAAACCAGCTTAACCGAAATGTCTGCCTTGCGGTTTGCATTCTTCAAGTCGTAGATAAGCTGAGCCAAATCTTCAATAGAATAGATATCGTGGTGTGGTGGTGGTGAAATCAAAGAAACACCAGGAGTTGCATAACGAGTCTGAGCAATCCAAGGATAAACCTTCTTTCCTGGCAAATGTCCGCCTTCACCTGGTTTAGCACCCTGAGCACACTTAATCTGAATTTCCTTTGCAGAAAGCAGATATTCCTCAGTAACACCAAAGCGACCAGAAGCAACCTGTTTGATTGCAGATGAATATTCAGTTCCAAAACGGTCAGCTCTTTCACCGCCTTCACCTGAATTTGATTTACCGTGGAGATGGTTCATAGCTGCAGCCATACACTTGTGGGCTTCTTCTGAAATTGAACCGTAGCTCATGGCACCAGTCTTAAATCTCTGAACAATTGCATCAACGCTTTCAACTTCATCAATAGAAATAGCAGAATTTTTTGCAAAATCAAAGTCAAGCAAAGCACGCAATGTATGAGGGTGATTTGAATCGTCTACCAAAGCAGAATAAGCCTTGAATTTTTCGTAATCCCCTTCCTGACAAGATTCCTGAAGAGCCTTTACCAGCTGAGGTGTGATGATGTGGTCTTCACAGTTTTCACCAACCTTGTATTTGTGCTGACCCAAAGTGTCCAGCTTGATAAGCTTGTTGTTGATGTTAACCTGCTCTTCAATTGTAATTTCATAAGCTTTTTTGTGGTGGTATTTAATATCTTCTTCGATTTCTGGAAGACCAATACCTTCAATACGGCTTACAGTATTTGTGAAGTATTTTTCAGTAACTTCTTTATTAATACCAACAGCCTCAAAAATCTGTGCAGACTGATAAGACTGAAGAGTTGAAATACCCATTTTTGCAGCAATCTTAACGATACCGTTCATAATTGCCTTGTTGTAGTCTTCAATTGCTGTGTGATAATCCTTGTCCAGAAGTTTTTTGTCGATCATTTCAGCAATACATTCATGTGCAAGGTATGGATTTACAGCGCGTGCACCATATCCAAGACACATTGCAGCCTGATGAACATCACGAACTTCACCAGATTCAAGGATTACAGAAACCTGAGTTCTTCGTTTTGTTCTGATGAGGTACTGTTCAACTGCAGAAACAGCCAGAAGCGAAGGAATTGCAGAATGAGTTTCATCAACACCGCGGTCAGAAAGAATAACAATGTTGTAGCCCTCTTCATAAGCCTTGTCAATATCAGCAAAAACCTTTTCCAAAGCAGCTTCAACAGTTTTTCCGTCACCCATTGTAGAAGTAGAACCTTCCATAAGAAGACTGATTTTTGTTGCTCTAAGCCCCTTCTGGTTCAAAGTTGAAATTTTAAGAAGATCAACACCAGTCAAAATTGGATTATTGATTTCAAGAACATGACAGTTCTTTCCCTTTGGATTGAGAATGTCACCGTCAGTACCAACATAAACAGTTGTATCTGTAACAATTTTTTCACGCAGAGAGTCGATTGGAGGATTTGTAACCTGTGCAAAAAGCTGCTTGAAATAAGAATACAATGGAGGATGCTTTTCAGACATTACAGCCAGTGGAGTATCAACACCCATTGCACCAGTTGGTTCAATACCAGTCTTAGCCATTGGAAGAATCATTTCGTTTACATCTTCAAGACTCCATCCAAAGGCTTTGTAAAGCTTGTCCCGCTGTTCCTGAGAACTTACAGGAATCTTTTTGTTAGGAATCTTAACCTGAGAAAGCTGTACAAGATTCTGGCTCAACCATTCACCGTAAGGATATTTTGAAGCATACATATCCTTGATTTCGTCATTGGAAATAAGTCTTTTCTGTTTAAGGTCAACCAGAAGAATTTTTCCAGGTTCAAGGCGAGATTTTGTAACAATGTTGCTGTCAGGAATATCAAGAACACCAACTTCAGAAGACAAAATCAGCATATTGTCTTTTGTAATGTAATAGCGGCTAGGTCGAAGACCGTTTCTGTCCAAAGTAGCACCGAACTGTTCACCATCAGAGAAAAGAATTGCAGCAGGACCGTCCCAAGGTTCCATCATAGTTGCCCAGTAATGGTAGAAATCCTTGCGTTCCTGACTCAAACCATTGTCATGCTTCCAGGCCTGTGGAATACACATAAGAACAGCCAGAGGAAGATCCATTCCGTTCATTACATAATATTCAAGAGTGTTGTCCAGCATAGAAGAATCTGAACCAGTCAAATCAATTTCACCATTTCTGGCAATCATACGGTCAGCATTACCACGGATTGTGTTAATTTCACCGTTGTGAGCAATGAATCTGTTAGGATGAGCACGCTGCCAGCTTGGATTTGTATTTGTTGAGAATCGTGAGTGAACGATACCAACAGCGGAAATATAATCATCAGAAAGAAGGTCACGGTAGAAAGTTCTAAGCTGCTGAACAAGGAACATACCCTTGTAAACAATTGTGCGTGAAGAAAGAGAACAAATGTAAGTACGCGCACTTCCGCTGGTTGAACCTGTCGAAACCTCATCTGATTTTTCAAACTTTCTTCTCAAATCATAAAGAAGCTTATCAAAATCAAGGCCCTTTTCACATTCACCAGGCTTTTCAATAAATCCCTGCATGATTGTAGGCATACATTCCAAAGCACGCTCACCAAGAACGTCGCTCAAAACAGGAACTTTTCTCCAGCCCAAGAACTTAAGCTTAGCCTTGTCACAAAGAGTCTCAAAACGTCTCTGTTCCATTTCAGCTTCACCGGCATCCATTGGAAAGAAGAACTGACCAATACCATACTCGCCTTCACCACCCAAAAGAATTCCAGCCTCATTAGCAGCCTTATTAAAGAATTCGTGGCAAATCTGAAGAAGAATACCAACACCATCACCAGTTTTACCAGAAGCATCCTTACCGGCACGGTGTTCAAGTTTTTCAACAATTGAAAGGGCATTATCAACAACTTTTCTGCTTTTAACGCCTTCTATACTTACAACAGCACCAATACCACAGTTGTCATGTTCAAAGGATGATTCATAAAGAGTTTTCATTTATTATCTCCATTAAAAAACAAGGGACCGCAGAAAACAAACTTAAACCAGATAACAAAACCTGAAAGCTTGAAAATCCACGGCCCCATTGCCATTTGTACTAATTTTATTGTAAAAAAAACAAGGCCGTAAACAGAAATTTGTAAAAATTACAAACTTTCATTTACGGCCTCATTGCCTTTTATAATTATATTTTATGAAAATCCAAGTAAAGTGTCAATTAGTGACGGGGAAAATGAAAGAAAGTTAGACTAACCCTTTCTTCAACTCTTCAATTAATACATCACTCTTCTTAAACGACTCACTCAACAAATCCAGCAATTCCGCAGTCGTATGAGTAACTTCCTCTTCCTTCACAAAGGGATTCTTAATATCAAGATTAAATCCATTTCCTTTTAAAGTATCAATTCCAACTTTCCAAGCCTGTTCATTTTCAGCACGGTTATTCCACCAGGCCTTCAAAGAATCAAATTCTCTTTTCTGAATAGGCTTAGTCTTAGAATAAGATTTCTGACCTTCTGGCAACTTGTGTTCCCAGTACGCGAGAAATGCAAAGCATTTCTCGTTACGAGTTTGCATAGCAAACTCGCATTTCCTTAGTTGGTTCGCCCTTAGTAAAGAACAAGAGGTTTGTAGCAACAGAAGCATAAGGCTGGAAAACCGAATAGGGCAGACGGACAATAGTATGAACATTGCATTGCTCCAGAAATTCCTGGCGGATTCTCTGCTTAACACCATCCCCAGTCAAAGAACCATCAGGAAGAACAATTGCAGCACGACCACCCATCTTCAAATAACGAATCATCAAAAGCAGAAACAAATCGGCACTTTCAGTAGTACGGAATTGAGCAG
>JAGHUJ010000197.1 GCA_018064905.1 Candidatus Treponema equifaecale | reverse complement strand
GTGGAAAAGCCGCCAGAAACGGAATTTTATTTAAAAATGCAGAAAGCCTTGAAAACTGCGGCAAGACAAAAATTGTGGCTTTGGATAAAACCGGAACTGTTACAAAAGGTCAGATGGCGGTTTGCGGTGTTTCTGCAGCTGAAGGAGTTTCTGAAGCTGAACTGGTTTCCCTGGCATTTTCTCTGGAATCAAAAAGTGAGCATCCTATTGCAAAAGCTGTTGTGAACTATGCAAAAGATAATAATATAGAAGAAATTGAATCATCTGATTTTGAAAATGTTCCGGGAAAAGGAATAAAGGCCTGCGTGAAAGGTGAAGCTGTTCTTGGTGGAAACAATCGGTTCTTGAATGAAAACAATGTTGAAGGGGGACTGAAGAATTTTTCGGAATTTCAGGGAACTCCGCTTCATTTTGCAAAAAACGGAATGTATATTGGAACCATTTTTGTAAGTGATTCAATCAAGGAAGATTCTGGATTTGCGGTTGAGCTTTTTAAAAAGAACAAAATTCGTGTTGTGATGATTACTGGAGACAATGCAGCGGTTGCAGAAAAAATAGCAGGACAGGCTGGAATTTCAGAAGTCATGGCTGGTGTTCTTCCGGCAGAAAAAGAAGAAAAAATCCGTGAATTAAAATCGCAGGGCAGAACGCTCATGGTTGGTGACGGAGTGAACGATGCTCCAGCTTTGACACAGGCGGATACAGGAATTGCAATCGGTGCTGGTTCTGATGTTGCCATTGCTTCAAGTGGTGTTGTGCTGGTAAAAAATTCCTTGGTTGATGCCGTGAATGCGGTAAAAATCAGCAGGGCGGCACTTAGAAACATTCATCAGAATTTGTTCTGGGCATTTTTCTACAATGTTGCGCTGATTCCAGTTGCGGCCGGCGTGTACTACAAGGCTTTTGGGCTTGCCATGAATCCAATGCTGGGTGCTGCGGCAATGAGCCTTTCAAGTTTCTGTGTAGTTACAAATGCGCTGCGGCTGAATTTTATAAAATTGTACGAGGAGAAAAATAATTTTGGGCAGGAGTTGAACTTGTCAAACCAAAATCAAGAACAGGAGAAAAATATGAAAGAAACAATCAAAGTTGAAGGAATGATGTGTCCACATTGCGAGGCACACGTAAAGGAAGCTCTTGAAAAAATCGAAGGTGTAAAATCAGCTGTGGCAAGCCACGAAAAAGCCCAGGTAGAGCTGGAACTGGAAAAAGAAGTTTCAGAATCAAAACTGGAAAAAGCTGTAACTGATGCCGGGTACAAGTATCTTGGAAAATAAGATTTTTCTGTAAGGTTTGAAATTGATTGCAGAATGGGTAATATTACTCAATTAACAATTTTCACTTTCTGTGTTATATTCTAAGTTATGCAGAAACACAAATACCCTGTTGGGATTCAGACATTTGAAAAAATCCGCAAAGAAGGCTATCTGTATATAGACAAAACAGATCTTGTATATGACATTGCCGAAAGCTATAACTATGTTTTTCTGAGCCGCCCCCGCAGATTTGGAAAATCTCTTTTGATTTCTACATTCAAAGAATATTTCAGCGGAAATAAAGAACTTTTTGCAGGGTTAAAAATTGATTCTCTTGAAAAAGACTGGATAAAATATCCTGTTCTGCATTTTAACATGAGTTCACTTAAAAGAGATTCTGTAAAGGAACTTGAACTTGGTATAGATTTTAAACTTAGAGAATATGAATCCCTTTATGAAATAACCAGCGAAGGTTTTCCAATAAATGACAGGTTCACAAATTTAATAAAAACTGCTTCTAGAAAAACCGGACAAAAAGTTGTAATTCTCATTGACGAATATGACGCACCTCTTCTGAATGTTCTTTATGAAGAAAATATGGAAGAAATTCGAAGAACCATGCGCTCGTTCTATTCTCCAATAAAGGACTGTGATGAATATATAAAATTTGCCTTTATGACTGGAATCACAAAATTCAGCCAGTTGAGTATTTTCAGTGAGCTTAACAATCTTGCAAAAATCAGCATGAGCAACAGATTCAGTGCAGTTTGTGGAATTACTCAGAGGGAACTTGAAACCTGCATGAAAGATGACATTGATGCCCTTGCGAATGAACTGGATCTTACTTACGAAGAAACTCTTTCAAAATTAAAGGCTAAATATGACGGATACCACTTCAGTGAAAATTCAGAAGACATCTACAATCCTTTCAGTCTTTTGTACTGTTTTTCCGCAGGTGAAATAAAAAATTACTGGTATGACAGCGGAACTCCAACATTCCTTGCAAAATCAATTAAAAAATTCAACTTCAGAATTTCCGATACAGAAACTCTGGAATGCCCGAGCACTAAATTTGATGTGGCTGCAACTGATCTGGATTCTGCAATTCCTCTTTTATATCAGGCCGGCTACTTAACTATAAAAGACTACGACAAGGAACTGGAAACCTACAGACTATATTTTCCTAATAATGAAGTTAAATTCGGTTTGCTTGATTCTCTTTATCCATCTGTATTTCCAAATCTTGAAAATGCCCACGGTTTTTATATCGCAGATTTTTACAAGGACATCAGAGCTGGAAATGTGGAAGCGTTTATGGAACGGCTTGAAGCCATCACTCTTTCTGTTCCTTATGCAACCGGTGACAAAGCCCCTCTCATAACAGAGCAGAGCGTGCAGAATGCCTTCTTCTTGATTTTCAATCTTATGGGACAGTATACAAAATCAGAAGTTCACACTCTAAAAGGCAGAAGCGACTGCATTGTGGAAACTCGTGACACCGTTTACCTTTTTGAATTCAAACTGTCTAAAAACGGAACTGCCCAGGAAGCCCTGAGCCAGATTGAAGACAAAAACTACGCCTGTACATACTCTCCAACAAACAAAAAATTGGTAAAAATCGGAGTTGCATTCGACACCGCTAAACGAGAGTTTGACCAGTGGCTGATGAAATAGAAGCTGCGTTAGGCAATGTAGGGGCGCGAAGCCGTTGTTTGTGGCGGTGGTTGAGCTGGTCGAAACCACCAGAGCAAACAATGAAGGCGAAAGCCGGAACCCCGGAACTGCCGGCCCCAGCTTGCTGGGGAAACGCCCTTACTTTCTTTTCTATATTGTTTATCCGCTAAAAATTCATTAAAATAATTCTTGATTTTTTAAATTTCAGCGTATCGAGGTTGAAAAAATGATTAAGTTGCGCGGTGCTTTTACAGCAATGATTACTCCAATGAACGAAGATGGTTCAGTGGATTTGGAACAGTTCAGAAAGAATGTTGTTTTTCAGATTGAAGGCGGTGTAGCTGGTATTGCTCCTTTGGGAACTACTGGTGAGACTCCTACTCTTGAAGAAGAGGTTGAGGAGAAGATGATTCAGATTGCCGTTGAAGAAACAAAGAAATACGGCGAAAAAACTGGCAAAAAAATTCCTGTAATCATCGGTACAGGTTCTAACTGCACAAAAGATGCAGTTCGTTACACAGAACGCGCAAAAAAATTGGGAGCTGATGTTGCTCTCGTTGTAACTCCTTACTACAACAAACCTAGTCCAGAAGGTATTTACCAGCACTTTAAGGCTGTTGCTGCTGTTGGACTTCCTGTTCTTGTTTACAATATTCAAGGACGCACTGGTGTTAACATTCCAACTCCAACTTTGGCTCGTATTGCAGAGCTTCCAAATGTTATTGGTGTTAAAGAAGCTTCTGGAAATATCAACCAGATGATGGACGTAATCACAAAGATCAAGTCTAAGAATCCTGATTTTGCTGTTTTGAGCGGTGATGACGGCCTTACTCTTCCATTGGTTGCTGTTGGCGGTGACGGAATTGTTTCTGTTGTTTCAAATCTTACTCCTTCACTTGTTTCAGAACTTACAAACAAGGCTTTGGAAGGCGATCTTGAAGCTGCACGCAAAATTCACTACAGACTTTTGCCATTCTTTAAGGCTGCTTTTGTGGACGGAAACCCAACTTCTATCAAATATGCAATGAAGTTCAAGGGAATGGACAAAGGTTTTGTTCGCCTTCCATTGGTAGAAGTTACAGACGAAGCTAAGAAAGTAATCGAAGCAGCTTTGGCTGAATGTTCACTTTAATCAGAAAATATTTTGGAGATATATCATGGAAAAAATTAATGTAGGTGTTTTGGGCGCTACTGGTATGGTTGGTCAGCGCTATATCAAACTTTTGGAAGATCATCCTTGGTTCAAGGTTACTTATGTTGCAGCTTCTCCACGTTCTGCTGGAAAAGCTTATAAAGAAGCTGTTGCAAACCGCTGGCTCATTGGTGCAAACATTCCTGCTGATGTAAAAGATCTTATCGTTCAGGATGCAAATGATCCAAAAGCTGCATTGGGAAAATGTCGTTTTGTTTTCTCTGCTCTTGAAATGGGAAAGGACGAAATCAAGGCTCTTGAAGCTGCTTATGCTGAAGAAGGAATTCCAGTTGTTTCAAACGCATCTGCAAACCGCTGGACAGAAGATATTCCAATGCTCATTCCTGAAATCAACTTCTCACACCTTGATGTAATTGCTGAACAGAAAAAGCACCACGGCTGGGACAAAGGCTTTGTGGCTGTAAAACCTAACTGTTCACTCCAGACATATATGATGCCACTCTTCGCTTTGCAGCAGGCTGGTTACCCTGTTAAAAGAATGATCGTTACAACTCTTCAGGCTGTTTCTGGTGCCGGTTACCCAGGTGTTCCTTCATTCGACATGATTGACAACATCGTTCCATACATTGGCGGTGAAGAAGAAAAAACAGAAAAAGAATGTCTCAAGATTCTTGGTTCTGTAAAGAATGGAAAAATCGAAAATGCTGCCGGTCCAATCGTTTCTTCTACTTGTACACGCGTACCTGTAATTGACGGACACACAGCAACTGTAAACCTTGAATTTGATTTGCCGGAAGACAAAAAACCAACTCTTGAGCAGATTCTCAAGGTTTGGGAAAACTTCAAGTCTCTCCCACAGGAACTGGATTTGCCTTCGGCTCCAAAACAGCCAATCGTTTACCGTGAGGAAGAAAATCGTCCACAGCCAAACCGTGACCGCGATACAGAAAAGGGCATGGCTTGTGTTCTCGGACGTCT
>JAGHUJ010000124.1 GCA_018064905.1 Candidatus Treponema equifaecale | reverse complement strand
GGAAATAGCCCAGTTTCTGCTAAAAACAGAATAGGATGAATGTATACTGTCAGATTTTACGGAGAAAATTGGAAAAGTTGGTAAAATCTCCGTAAATTCAGCTGGGAAACTTGTTCAAAATGGGTGAACCCTATCAGAATTTACGGAGAAAATTGGAAAAGTTGGTAAAATCTCCGTAAATTCAACTAAAAACTTTATTCAAACTGTGGCACTCCTGCCAAATTTTACGGAGAAAAATGGAAAAACCTGAAAAATCTCCGTAAATTCAGCTGGGAAGCTTGTTCAAAATGGGTGAACCCTATCAGATTTTACGGAGGAAAATGGAAAAACCTGAGAAATCTCCGTAAATTCAACTAAAAACTTTATTCAAACTGTGGCACTCCTGCCAAATTTTACGGAGAAAATTTGAAAATTTGAGAAAATCTCCGTGATTTTCCACCCCCCCCAAAAAAAAACACAAAAAATTATAATCCCTATTGACATAGTAGGTATATATGTAATATAACATATATACCTACTTGATTGGTGGGGATTTTGATTTTATGAGGCGGAAAGATGGTTTTCTATTTTGAAAAATTGGTTCGGGAAAACTTCAGAAACGGAATAATGTGCCGCTAGTATTCGCGGACAAGTCCTGGTACTTGCATTGAACCTCGGGTTTTAGGGCGGAGCCCTAGGCGAATGGGGTATGGTGAAGACTGCTTGCAGGCTGAACCTAGGGGAAAGGCTTTTCCCCCTTTATTAATTAAATTTTTAACAAGGATTACTATTATGAAAAAAATTATCGTTTCTGTTTTGGCTGCTGCTGCAGTATTTGGTTTTGTATCTTGCGGAAAATCTTCTGACAAAGTTGTTAAGCTTGGAGTTACCGGTTCAGTTTATGAGGATCTTTGGGCACCTGCTCAGAAAACTCTCAAAGCTCAGGGAATCGACCTTAAAATCGTTCAGTTCTCGGACTATGTTACTCCAAACAATTCACTGGCAAATGGTGAAATTGACCTGAACGGATTCCAGCACCGAATTTTCTTTGAAACAGACAAGAAAAATCACGGCTACGAAATTTCACTGGTTGGAAACACATTCCTTACACCGCTGAACCTTTATTCAAACAAAATTAAGTCCATCAACGAGCTTAAGGCCGGTGATGTTGTAGCAATTCCAAATGATGTTACAAACGGTGGACGCGCAATCAAGGTTCTTGAATCTGCTGGTCTTGTAAAATTGAACCCGGCTGCCGGATTCAACCCAACTGTAAATGACATTGTTGGAAATCCAAAGGGAATCGTAATCAAGGAACTTGCAGCAAACACAATTCCATCAGCTTTGAACGATGTTGCCGCTGCCACAATCAACGGAAACTATGCGCTGGACTTTAACATTGATCCAAAAACTGCAATTTTTGCTGACAATCTGGCAGACAAAGAATACTGGAACCTTATTGCAGCCCGCACTGCTGATTTGAAGGACAAGGAAAAGGTTGCAATTTTTGACAAGGTTGTAAAGGCTTACCAGACTGCTGAAACAGAAAAGCTCTACAAGGAAAAATTCTTCGGCTATTATGAAAAACGCGGCTGGGACATTGACGAACTGGCACAGTATAAATAAGCACCAGAAATAAGTTGAACTTATGAAAAATATCGAGAAATTACGAGAAATAATTTCAGATGCGGGCCGAATTTTTTATGCGGATTCCATTGATCAGAAGTACCTCTCTGATACTTTGGGACGCAAAAGAGGTTCGGCCTCTGCTTTGGTTTTTGTTAAGTCTACGGAAGAAACCAGCAAAGTTCTGAAATTTGCATATGAAAACAACATTCCCGTAACTCCAAGAGGGGCGGGAACAAATCTGGTTGGTTCTACTGTTCCACACAACGATGCTATTATCATTGACTTTTCACAGATGAACCATATTCTTGAAGTGGACAAAGAAAATTTTACTGCGCTTGTGGAACCTGGTGTAATTCTGCAGGATTTTCAAAAATTTGTTGAGGCAATGGGGCTTTTTTATCCACCTGATCCGGGTGAAAAGCTAGCTTCAATTGGCGGAAACATCAGTACAAATGCCGGCGGAATGAGGGCTGTAAAATATGGAGTCACCAGAGATTATGTCATGGGACTTGAACTGGTGCTGGCAGATGGTACAGTTCTTGAAGTAGGTTCAAAAAATCGAAAAGACACTACGGGTCTTGATCTTAAGAACATTGTGATTGGCTCTGAAGGAACACTGGCCGTAATTACAAAATGTCTTCTTAAACTTGTGGGAAAACCAGAATGTTCAAAATCTCTTTTGATTTGTTTCGATTCACTTAAATCAGGAATTGAGGCAGTTCCAGAGATTCTTCGGGCAAATCTGAATCCGACTGCACTGGAATTTATTGAAAGAAAGGTTGTTTCCCTTGGTGAAAAATTCCTGAATTTGAACTGGCCGGATACAGAAAGCAAGGCATATCTTCTTTTGACCTTTGATGGTGAAGAAAATGAAATAGTTTCTTCTATTATAAAGCTCGAATCTGTCGTAAAAAAATCTGCAAAAAAAGTGATTGTGCTTGAAGATTCTGAACTCAGCGGCAATGTTTGGAAAATTCGTGGCTGTCTTGTAAAAGCTGTGGAGGCTGTAAGCGAGCAGGAGCCGCTGGACATTGTAGTTCCAATCAGTCAGGTGGCTGAATTTGTGAATTATGTGAACCAGCTGGAAGAAGAAAGCAAAATGCAGATGATAAGTTTTGGTCATGCCGGTGATGGAAATGTTCATCTTTGTGTGGTCAGAGGAGATCGGAGCGAGGCTGAATGGCAGAAGGAGCTGGAAGAAAATCTTGAAAAACTCTATTCGCAGGCACACAAGCTTGGCGGTCTGATTTCTGGTGAACACGGTCTTGGAGTGAGCAAGCGGGAATTCTTCTTTAAGGAAACTGCAGCTCAGAATGTTCAGCTCATGAACGCAATAAAATCAGCATTTGACCCAAAACAGTTACTAAACAAGGGAATTAGTTATACAATATAAAATGGAAAACAGTGGTGGTTTTGAAGACCTCGGCCACCACAAATTATATTTAGACATTCTGAAAATCAAATTAGGAGATTCAAATGAAGCCACTTTCACATAGAACAGCAACTTTTACTGATTCAGTTATCCGAAGAATGACACGTATTTCACTTCAGTACAATGCGGTGAATTTGAGCCAGGGATTTCCTGATTTTGAACCGCCAAAACCAATTCTTGACCGAATGGCTCAGGTTGCTTACGAAAATTATCACCAGTATTCACTTACTTGGGGCGCACAGAATTTCCGTGAAGCTCTGGCAGAAAAACAGTCTAAACTCATGGGAATAAAAATTGACCCAAATTCAGAAATCGTAACTACTTGTGGCGGAACTGAAGCAATGATGGCCGCCATGATGACAATCTGCAATCCGGGAGACAAGGTTGCGATTTTCAGTCCTTTCTATGAAAATTACGGTGCAGACACAATTTTGAGCGGTGCAGAACCAATCTACATTCCTCTGGTTCCGCCAACCTATGACTTTGACCCAAACAAAATCGAAGACGCATTCAAGGCCGGTGCAAAGGCTCTCATTCTCTGCAATCCAAGCAACCCTTGTGGAAAAGTATTCACTCTGGAAGAAATGACTGTAATTGCTGATCTTGCAAAAAAATATGATGCATACATCGTAACAGATGAAGTTTATGAGCACATTATTTACGCGCCTCACAAAATGGTTTACATGGCAAGCCTTCCTGGAATGAGGGAACGTACAATTGTCTGTGGTTCACTTTCAAAAACTTATTCACTTACAGGCTGGCGTTTGGGCTACACAATTGCACCTGCAGAAATCACTGAACGAATCAAGAAGGTTCACGACTTCCTTACAGTTGGTGCAGCGGCTCCGCTTCAGGAAGCTATGGTAACCGGTCTTAAATTTGGTCAGGATTACTACGACGAACTTACTGCAAAATACACCCACAAACGGGACTTAATGTTGAAAGGTTTGGACGAAATCGGACTTAAACACAATGTTCCACAGGGCGCATACTACATTATGATTGACTTCAAGGATTACATGAAAAAAATCAATGTAGAATCTGATCTGGAATTTGCAGAAATTCTCTGCCGTGATGTTGGTGTTGCCATGGTTCCGGGTTCAAGTTTCTTTAAAGAGCCAATCAATGACTACCTGAGAATCCATTTTTCCAAAAAAGACGAAACTTTGAACGATGCTTTGTCACATCTGGCAGACATTAACAATAAATTAAAACAATAAATGTAAAAAAAGAGGACCCCACTTTTTTATTGCTTATTTATTGATTTAACTTCATAACCGTATTATATTTTCTGAATGCTTATTTCAATTGCACTGATTTTGACTTCAGGAATGTTTGCCGGATGGCTTTTTAAGAAGATTAAATTTCCAAGCCTTTTTGGAATGATTCTTGCGGGAATTCTCATTGGCCCTCATGTTCTGAATTTGCTGGATTCTTCTATATTAAATATCTCCACGCAAATCCGTAAAATCGCCCTGATTATCATTCTTCTTCGCGCCGGACTTAAACTGAGTCTGGATGACTTAAAAAAAGTAGGGCGGCCTGCAGTTTTGATGTGTTTTCTTCCTGCTGCTTTTGAAATGTTTGGAATGATTCTGCTCGCTCCAAAATTGCTGGGACTTTCAGTTCTGGATTCTGCGATTCTTGGTGCCGTGATTGCCGCTGTTTCTCCTGCGGTAATTGTTCCAAAAATGATTAAGCTCATTGATGAAGGTTATGGCACAGCAAAGGCAATTCCACAGATGATTCTTGCCGGAGCCAGTGTAGACGATGTTTTTGTAATTGTAATGTTTGCTTCTTTCACCGGAATTGCACAGGGAGCTGGAGTTTCGGCATTGGATTTTGTGAAAATTCCAGTTTCGATTGCTACAGGCATTGTGATTGGTATACTTTCAGGTCTGATTCTTTCAATTTTCTTTAATAAAATTAAGGTTCGCGACACGGCCAAATCCATGATTCTGCTTTGTGTTTCCTTTGCATTGGTTTTTGTGGAGGATTCGTTCAAATTCATTCCATTCGCCTCTCTTATTGCAGTTATGGCTTCTGGTCTTGAAATAAAGCGAAAAAATCCTGATGCCGCAGTCCGCCTTTCCAGAAAATATGACAAGATGTGGGTTTGTGCTGAAATTTTCCTCTTTGTTCTGGTTGGTGCCAGCGTTGCTGTTGAAAGTGCATTGGATGCAGGCCCTGAAACTTTGCTGCTTTTGCTGGGTGTTCTTGGATTCAGAATGGCAGGTGTTTTTGCCTGTCTTATCAAAACTCATTTGAATCTTAAAGAAAAAATTTTCTGTATGCTTGCATACACACCTAAAGCTACGGTTCAGGCAGCAATCGGTGGACTTCCACTGGCAATGGGACTTTCTTGTGGAGAGATTGTGCTTACGGTTTCTGTTATAGCCATTCTTTTTACAGCGCCTTTAGGGGCTTTTGCCATTGATTTGACCCACAAAAAGTTTCTTCTGGCGGAATAATAACAATTTTTAAAAGATAAAGTATTTAGGTTTTCATAATTTTTCTATAGAATAGATGAATATTTTTAATTTTCTGATTCTTCATATTTTAAGGAGGTAATAAAATTATGAAAATCAAAACTAAAACCCAAATCGCTTTAGCTTTGACGGCTATTGTCGCAAGCTTTACACTTCTTTCTTGTTCACAGAAGAGAACCCTAAATCTTTACACTTGGACCTATTACACTCCGGAAAAGGTTGTGAAGGATTTTGAAAAGGAATTCGACTGCAAGGTTGTTGTAACTGAGTACGATTCAAATGAGACAATGTTCACAAAGCTTGTAAACGGTGGTGCAAAGAGCTTTGATATGGTTGTTCCAGGACAGGACTATATTTCAATTATGATTGAAAAGGGAATGCTCCAGCCAATCGTTCAGGAAAAATTCACAAACCGTAAGCTCATCAGCCAGAAGCTTATTGACAAAAAATCAGTTGACCGCGAAATGGTTTATTCTGTTCCATATTATTTTGGTGCTTCAGGAATTTGTGTAAACAAAAAGAAGGTTCCTGGTGGAAACTACGAACGCACATGGAACATTTTTGCTGATCCACAGTTCAAAGATCACGCTTCAATGATGGATGATTACCGTGAAGTTATTGGTGATGCCCTTGCTTATCTTGGTTACAGTGTTTCAACAACAAATGAAGAAGAACTTGCAGCTGCTGAAAAACTTATCAAAAATGACTGGCTTCCAAACATCGTAAAATTTGATGCAGAAAGCTTCGGAAAGGATTTTGAACGCGGAAACCTTTGGCTTTGTCAGGGTTATGCTGAATGTGTATTTGGTGAAGTTCCAGAAGAAGATTGGGAAGACACAATTGATTTCTTCATTCCTGAAGCTGGTGGACCTTCTTACCTTGAATGTATGTGTATTCTTAAGGATTCAAAGAATGCAGATTTGGCAACAGAATTCATGAACTTTATGCACAGACCTGAAAACTATGCACAGTTCCTTGATGCATTCCGTTTCCCTTGCTATGTAAACACAGAAGCTGCTGCTTACATGACAAAAAAGCCAATGTATCCTGCTGAAATTCTTGATAACTGTGAAGCTAAGGTTGATCTTGGCGCAGATTTGGAAAAATACTTCAAAATCTGGGAAGATATCCGCAGCAAATAGCAATCATATAATAGAAGGAAAAAAATGGTAAAGCACATTATTCTTTGGACACTTAAAGAGATGTCCGATGCAGAAAAAAAAGAAGTTAAAGCCGGAATCAAAGCTGGACTTGAAGGTTTGGTTGGAAAGGTTCCTGGACTTGTTGAAGTAAAGGTTGTTACAGAAGGTTTGACCAGCTCAAATGCTGACCTTATGCTGGATTCAACTCTTGAAAGCGAAGCTGCTCTTAAGGCCTATGCAACTCATCCTGAACATGTGGCAGTTGCAGATTCAAAAGTAAGACCTTTTACAGCAGTTCGTTCTTGTCTGGATTTTGAGATTTAATGCTGAAAAAGCTTTTATTCATTTTTTTCATATGCAGTCTGAATTTTTCACTCTTTGCGCATCCTTCATTGGAGCCTTCCATAATTGTGGAAATTGCAAATGAAGAACTTACGCCAGAGGAAATCATTCAGACTGCATTGGAATTCTCTCTTTGCCCGTTGGATTCTGAAGAAGCGAAGGTTTGTCTTTCAAAATTTAAATTTCTTTTAAAGACGGTAAAGGGACCTCGCTTTGAAAATCTGAACGAAAGAGAACGTGCAGAAGAAATTCTCACTTTTTTGTATGAAGGCGTTCTCTTTAAATATGTCGAACATTCCACAAAAATGAATACCACTCTTTTTACCGGTGAATACAACTGCGTTACAGCAAGCCTTCTGTTCATGTCCCTTGCAAGAGCAGCTGGTATTCGGGTAAAGGGGCAGGAAACAAAAATTCACGCCTTCTGCACAGCCTACATTGACGGAAAAAATTATGATGTGGAGACAACAAATCCATTCGGTTTTAATCCGGGTGAAAGAAAAGAAGTTGCCAGAACGGAAAACAGCAGAAAATACACCTACGTTCCAAAAAAATATTACGCAGGCCGCCATGAAGTAAGTGACAGAGCCTTTGCAACTCTTACAGGAAAAAATCTGGCCGCTGATATGAATGACACTGAGGACTATGACAGCGCAATTCCATTGGAAATCAGCAGGATGAGATTTCTTGAAGCTACAAATGATGATGAAGCAAAAACCGCAAGAAATGATCTGGACGTGCTGGTTGGAAATTATGCCTTCACTTTGAACAAAAAGAAAAAATCTGAAGAAGCCATCGAGTATCTTGAAACAGTAACGCAAAAATTCGGAAAGAGCACAGAGCTTCAAAGAATTTACGACAATTCTGTTTACAATAGCTGTGTGGATCTGCTGAATTCGGATAAAGAATCTGAAGCTTTGGATTTATTTGAAGAAAAAAAAGCGAATATGAGCAGCCAGATGCAGTATTCTGTGTCCAAGATGATTACAAATCAGATTCAGAAAAATCACGAAACCCGCGCCCATAATTCAGTTGTGCCGCTTTTTAATTCTGGCAAATATTCAGAAGCCAAGAAAATTCTTGAAGAAGCCCTTAAGGAAAATCCAACCAGCAATCTTCTCAGAAAAGATTTGAACATGGTGAACAGGGCTTTGGGCAGTTGAAATCACCTTTCAGTTGGAAGCGGCTTTGTGAATTTGTAGAATCCTGGAGCCTTGTAGTTTATGTGCCAGCCGCCGTTGTAAAAACCGTTGTCATTTGAAGTAGGCGAGACAAAAATCACTTTAGCCGGATTTTTTGTGTCATATTCAAAAATATTTGAATTCCAGTCTCCGTTATTCTTGCATGGAAAGCCATTGGTTTTGTCCTTGGGTGTCTGTACAGAAATTCTGTATTTTCCCGGTTTTATGTTCAGATGCATTGCCATTCCGCCGCTTAAAAAATATGTTTTCCTGTAATTGTAGAGAACAGTTGTCTTGCTTGGAACAAAAATTGCGGCCAGGCTGCGAGGATCTTTCTTCTCAATATTTTTAGTATTTGCAACCCATTCATATCGGGCCTTTGCATTTGTGTAGGTTACGTCTTCACCTGTTTTAGCGTCTTCCAGTTTTAACCAGCACCGCACATCGTTCATTCCCTGGGAATTTTCAGGACGATAGATGATCAGTGACCAGGGGTCAGGGTGCAATTCCTGAGCAAATCCTACAGAAAGAGAAAACAAAAATACTGCAAGCAGAAC
>JAGHUJ010000015.1 GCA_018064905.1 Candidatus Treponema equifaecale | reverse complement strand
GATGTGCAGGGCTTTAGTCCACCGCAGCGCAGCGAGGAGGGTGAGCGTTAGCGAACCCGGAACAGCCGGATTACGTCCTTGTAAAAAAAATTATAAAATCTGATAAAAAATTTTCAAAAAAATGCTTTTTGTGTTATACTTTCTGTATGAATTCTGGAATTGCAAAAAGACGGTCTTTCCTTGCCTCACGCAAGAATTCAGGAAAGAGAGTTACTATCGGTTTTACTGGCATCGCTGATTTTCGGTCCTATATCGGGCAGGAATATATTGCGGGCATGATGAAGGCGGCTGCTGATTACGATGTTAATTTCATCAACTTTGCAGGAGCCATCAAATATTCGCTTTTTGACGACATCAACTTCATTTCCCACTACTTAAAAAGCTTTAAATTCATGCATGCTCCTCTGGTTGACGGTCTTGTTACCTGGGCCTCTTCTCTCCGTGAATTCCTTGAACCTGATGAAATAATTGAAAATTTCAACTCTCTTAAACCGCTTCCTATGGTTGATATCGGTTATCTTGAAATTTCAGGTATTCCTCAGATTCGAATTGACAACAAGTATTCCATCCACATTCTTATGGAGCATCTGATTGAGAAGCATCATTATTCCAGATTTGCTTTCGTCGGTTCAAATATTTCTTCTCCACATCAGGATCGTCTGAACTGCTACAGAAATGAGCTGAAGCATCACAATATTTCTGAAATTCCAGACAGTGTATTTATGACAAAAACTATGGAAAGTTCACAGCTGGCCACTGCCGTTGATGAATTTGTGCATAAATTCGTTCACAACGGTCACTGCGACATAGAATGTATTGTTACCACCAGTGATATCATTGCGGCTGCCGTAATTGAAGAGCTGGACAAACACGGGCTTTCTGTTCCAAAAGATATCGCTGTTACAGGGTTCAACAATCAGTATTCTGGTATTTCTGCCCGTTCACCTGTCACTACTTTGGATTTGGAATATTTTAAGCGCGGTTATTCTGCTGTTGAACTTCTCATTGACCGCATCATGAATCCTGGACTCCCTGCTGAGACGGTTCTTGTTCCTACTTCAATTATGGTTCGTCAATCCTGCGGATGTTTTGAACAGAGCGTTGTTGATGCTGGTTCCTGCGATCTGAACAATTCTCTTCTGGCTGAACATAATGATTCTTCTGAAGAAGCCCTTAGAGGTGTCATCAGTGAAAAAATCCGTGAAATTTTCCCGCAGCTTGTTGAATCGGACGTAAATTCCCTTCTTGATGCAATTTTTTCTGATATTTATGAAGACCTGAACCCCAGCTACATGCTGCGATGGTTCCAGACTTTCCTTCAGGACATCAGAAAAGAATCTGCTATCGTAAGCAGAGACCTTCAGCAATGCATAACACGGCTTCGAAATCTGATTCTGCCTATGGTGCGCGACAACGATTCTCAGTTTGCACACATCGAAAACATTTTCCACCAGCTGCGTACTTTGATTTCCGTTTACAACGAATATGACAAGGTTTCTCCACATGAAAACCTGTACACCATGAACAATCTCTCGCAGGCAGCCATCAACTTTGCAACTGCCACTTCCGGAAGACAAATCAAGGAAGTTCTGTGCCATCAGCTGAGTGAAATGGGAATCACAGGTATTATTCTTGCCCTCAGTGAGAATATGACTTCTGATCTGGGCTCTGCGAACATTGAACTGGTTCAGCCGGAGCTTCCGTTCCTTTGGCGTGACAAGCTTCCTTACAAGGTTTCTGATCCTGTGCTTATTCCAAAGCAGTTTTTCCCACAAACCCGCCGCTTCAGCGTGATTCTTGAAACCCTGCACCATGAGGACAAATATTTTGGCTATGCATTCCTGGAAATCGGAAATCCAAATATTTCAATCTACGACACCGTGCGCCTTCTTCTCAGCAACGCATTGAATCAGGTTTATCAGAAGGAAGGCAGAACCAAGGACAAGTCGCTGCTTCTCAAAAATGAACAGCTCATAGGCATTCTGAACATTCCTAAGCAGGAGAACAACGAGGAAAGAAAAATCGGGCTCACTTCAAGTCAGATTACAAACTATCTGCTGGAACACATAAACGAAATGACAAATCTGGATCAGATGTCCGAGGATCTTTCTGTAAGCAAGAGCCATCTGGTTCGTCGTGCAAAGGAACTTACCGGTTACACAATTCAGACTCTTCACGAAAAACTGAAGATTGAGCAGGCCAAGAACATGCTTCAGATCGAATCCATGAAGCTCACTGAGATTTCTGCCCGGCTTGGTTTTCAGAATCAGAACTATTTCTCCAGCGTTTTCAAGAAGAATACAGGCATGAGTCCAAGAAACTGGGCCAAAAGAAATGGACATTGATGAAATCAGAAAATGCCATTTCAAGCAACGTGAACTTGTCATTTCAAGCAACGTGAAACTGTCATTTCAGGCAACGTGAACTTGTCATTTCGAGCAACATGAAACTGTCATTTCAGGCAACGTGAAACTGTCATTTCAGGCAACGTGAAACTGTCATTTCGAGCGTAGTCGAGGAATCCAATGCCTTATAGACTTCTCCACTATGTTCGAAGTGAAAAAATGTTACTTTTCCTATCATTGAATAAATAACTTCAATATTATAA
>JAGHUJ010000102.1 GCA_018064905.1 Candidatus Treponema equifaecale | reverse complement strand
TTTTTTTTACATCAAGACTATGGAAGTAAAACTTCGTTTTTTTTATCTGAATTTTACAATAAAATCTGCTATTAGTAAAAAAGTGTTTTCTTCGGCTAATTTAGTTAGGAACTGGCACTTTTGCTATGGAAAAAATTAGGAGGAATAAATGAAAAAGTTTAAAATCTTGCTGTCGATTCTGGCGGCTGGATTTGTAGTAATGTCTTCTGCAGCATTGGTTTCCTGTGGCGGTGGAGATGATTCTGGTGGTGGAAGTACACAACCAGAAAATTACACTTGTGACAACTGCGGAACTAAATACGACACAGAAGCAGAGAAGGACAACTGTGCTGAAAAGGAAGGCTGCCCGAAATATGAAGCACCAGCTCCAAAGTTCACTTGTACAAACTGCGACACTGAATACGACACAGAAGCAGACAAAGACAACTGTGCTGTAAAAGATGGTTGTCCAAAGTACGAAGCACCAGCTGATTCCATCAATGTACAGATTAATGTTGGTTGGAATGAGTAATATTCAAAAAAAATACGGGAGAAAATAAATGAAATCGATTAAAAAAATTGCTCTGGCATCATTTGCTGCCTCTGCTTTAGTTTTTGGTTTTGCTGCATGTTCGGACATTTCCAGCGGCAGCGATGACTCTTCTGAAGTTGTAAAAAATGATGCAACTTCAGTTTTGCTTCAGGTAAAGTTGCCTTCAAGTGCAGCAAAAGTCCTGTATACACAGGATGAAGCAAAAAGCTATAAAATTACAGCAGCTTTGGCTGCTTATTCTGAGACTGTAACAGGAAAACCTGGTGAAACTCTTTCTTTAACACTTACAAAAGAAGGTGAATACACAATTACTGTAGAAGCATTTGATACAGATGATGCAACAGGTGAAGCAATTGCCACAGGTTCTGTAACAAAACAGCTCAGCTTCAGTAAAGAAGTTCAGACTGTAGAAATCAAACTTGATGGAAAAGAAAAAACTATTGATGTAACAATTTCTGTTGCATGGAATCCAGATGATTCAAATCAGTATGTTACAGGTCAGCTGGTAAAACTTGATGGTGTAGATTACATTGTAATTTCAAACAATGTAAAGGTTAATGCTGCTCGTTCTGCTGATGATGGGGACAATTCAAATGGCGAAACTGAACCAACAGGTGATGAAGCACTTGATTTGATTATTGAAAAATTTGCTTCAGACGTATTTGTTCGTAAGCTTTTGAAAGAATTCGACATTACAAGCTATGTAGAATTGATGAAAAAGCCTGCTGTTGATAAAGACTGGAACAGTGAAATTGCTATTCAGCCAAATTCAGCAGGAGAAGCTTATTACGCAGACAAATTCATCATTGCAAAAGAAGATGGTACACAGATTGCAGAATTTGATCAGACATGGGATTCTTCTGCTTTGATGGATTATCTTGTTGATACAAACGACGAATACACAGCAAAATATGCTGCTGGTCTTACAAAAGATTCACTTAAAACAGAAAAAGCTGCCGCATTTGCAAAAATTACAGAACTTGACCTTAGAACTGTATTCAACCCAACAAGATTCAGAGTTTTCAGTTCAAAAGGATTTGAAAACGGAGATTTGACTAAGAAATTCTCTCGCCAGAAAGTTTACAAATACGACAAAAACGGTGAAGTTGCCCTTACCAAAGCAAACATCAAAAATGTAAACGATTCATTGGATTATCAGAAAATCGATGAGACAACAAAAAATTCTTATGTTTACAAAGAATTCTATGATTCAGAAGAATACAGCAGAACTGATTATACACTTGCTCGTCCTACAGGAGCTGAGTTCTACTCGCTTCAGTCTTACGATTATTCAGATTCTTACAAACGCTATACTGTAAGAGCTGCCGGTGATGGAAAACTTAATGGTTCAACAGATCCAGATGAAAGATTGAATCAGATTGACTTGTACTTCAATAAGACTGAAACAAAATTCCTTGATTTCTATGCTACAAAAAGCAACAAGGCTGATAATAACTATAAGCGCTATCAGATTTCTCTTGGAAACATTGATGCAACAAAGCCATTGATTTATCAGAAAGTTTCTGTTTATCAAAAAGATTCTCAGAGCGGAAAATCAGTTGAGCTTTATAAAGACGAAAACAGCACAAAATACACTTTGATTGAAGCTGTTCAGCTTGAAGGAATTAAAGATTACATTCATCTTTCTCAGGAAGTTGTTGTTGTAAACGGACTGAAAGTTCCTGCTGAAATTTCAGTTAAATCAAATTTCTCTGCTACTGCTGATTTTAAGGGTGAATATCTCAACGTAACACTTGTTCCTGTTGAAGCTGGTGAATCAATCATCTATGTTCCAAAAACAGACACTTTGAACGGAAAATCTGTTCCAACATTTGTAAAGGCTTATTCTGCAGCATTCAAAACTGCAGGAAAATCAGAGACAGCATACAACTATGCAGATTACACAAAATACACTTGTACAAACTGTGAAACTGTATACTATCATAACGACGAAGTTGAGCTTTGTGATGTAAAAGAAGGTTGTGGTGATTCGTCAAAGAAAGTTATCAGCACTTCTGATCCTGTAACTTCTAAAAATGAAGACGGTGTTGAAGTTTCAACTGTTACTGTAGTTTATGCAAACGGAACAAAAACTGAAACAGCCACAAGAACAGACGGTGCTGGTACAGAAAGCGAAGTTAATGTTGTAAATGTAACAAAATACAATGCTGACGGAACAAGACTTAATCAGGTTTCAACAAAAACTTATACAGATGGCACTGTTGTTGTTTCAAAAACAACTTACAGAGACAATCTGACATACACAAAAGAAACAGACAATCTTAAAGACGAAAAAGCATTTGCCGATTTGACAAATTACAACTATGTATGGGGCGGATACTACACAGACGAAGCATTTACAACACCTGCAACTGACTTTGCTGTAAATACAGTTTACTATGCAAAATGGACAAAAGTTTCTGTTGAGTCTTGTGACTTGTTTGATGTATCAAATTACAGCCTTTCTGACTTCAACAACAACGGAAACTTTGGTGCTCTTTATAAGAGAACAGGTACCACATCTGCAGATTATGTTTACACTAAAGTGTCTGGTGAACTTGATTTTACTGCACCTTTATTCTCACAGCGGGGTGCTTCAACACTTGGAAAAATTATCATCAATTCAGACGAACTGAACGGTATCGAAGTTTCGTTCAATAATGACAAAAAAGTTACAGCTCTCAAGACTAACACTTGTACTTATAAAGAAGCACTTGATGTAAATGTTGGAGATAAGATCCCTGAAGATATTTCTCTCTCTCATTGTATCAGATGGACTGCTCCAGAAACAGGTATCTACTTTGTGACTGTTGGCAACGGCACTAACTCTAAAATTCCAGTTGGCACTGAATCTAAAGGTTTTGCCGCTTTGATCAATGGAAGAAAAGTTATTGCTAAAACTTCTTTGAATAATACAAACGGTACAGTTAATACTGATTATGTTATGGCTGCCGAAGTAAAAGCTGGTGAACAAATCAAGCTTTGTATGTTCAGAAATGGCGATGATGGTGGCGCACTTAGACTTAAAAAAGTTGAATTCTCTAAAGGCATTGCAGATTCTGGAAGAAATGCCGGAAATGCTGCTGACTTCTCTTCTTTGACATTCGACAACATCTACAATGCAAATGTTCCAATGATTCTCAGAACAGGAACAAGTGGAAGCTACGAGTTCAACACACCTGTAACAAGCTTCAGTGACTTGAGTTATTCTGAAAATTCAGATAAATACAATCCATTTATTGGTACCGGTACTTACCTTCTTGATTCAGCTGTATTTACTTCTAAAAATGATGGTTCATTCAGAATTAACTTTAGAAAAACAAAAGAAAATGAACAGAATGTAGTTACTAAAGATGTAAGCAGAATAAAGTTCAACAACAGCTCATTCGATCCAAAAGCTATATTTGAAGAGAAACCAGAGCTTGTAAATACAAACCAGATTCAGTCTTACATAAAGATTAAGACAACAGGAAAAGGTACAGTTAAAGCAATGGTTGTTAACAGCCGTACAACTAATACAGAAGATACAACATCAAATTCTGCTGTTATGATGATTGACTCTTTGGGTCATG
The DNA here is from genome assembly GCA_018064905.1 of Candidatus Treponema equifaecale. GTDB lineage: Bacteria > Spirochaetota > Spirochaetia > Treponematales > Treponemataceae > Treponema_D > Treponema_D equifaecale. The sequence goes on along the minus strand of JAGHUJ010000102.1, from coordinate 8,514 downwards.
TTCTTGCATATCAGAAAATTGACAATGCATACGCTGAAAAAACAGCAGATAACTACAATGAATCTTATGAATTCAGTGCAAATGTAGATAAAGCAATGGATGTTTATCTTGTTTATGCAAGTGATAAAGGTACTTGTGGCGTTGTAAGCTTTGAATACGACGCAGAAGAAATCTCTGAATAGTCCTCCTTTTTCATAACGGATAGAGTTTATCTTCCCGGGAATCAGTTTTGGTTTCCGGGATTTTTTTTGATAGTGAAAAGTGTCACCTCGACCGAAGTGGAGAGGTCTGTAATTCACCATTTTTTGCTAAAAATGCTATAGATTTCTCGACTTCGCTCGAAATGACAGTTTAGAACTTTTTCAGCGACTTCGCTCGAAATGACAGTTTAGAACTTTTTCTGCGGCTTCTCCCCATTTCTTCAAAAAAATATTAAACTCTTTGTATGATTTTCCAGCTTAATCCAGAATCCAAACAATTTTATAAATCACTTTTTGTAATTGTCGCACCAATTGCGCTTCAAAATCTTCTTTCTTCGCTTGTAAGTTCACTTGATGTTGTTATGCTGGGATTTGTTGGTCAGACTGCCATAGCTGCGGTTTCTCTTGCAAATCAGGTTCAGTTTATCCTGATGCTTTTTTACATTGGACTTGCTTCTGGTCTTACAATGCTTACGGCACAATATTGGGGCAAGCAGGATTACAAATCCCTGAAAATTCTGACTGGTACTGCACTTAGAATTTCTGCAGCAGCCGGATTCATTTTTTCTTTTACCGTAATTTTCTTTCCTCAGCACATCATGAAGGTTTTTACAAATGAAGGGCCAATGATTGAAACTGGCGCACTTTACCTTAGAACAGTTGGAATTTCCTATTTCTTTCTGGCAATTTCTCAGGTTTATCAGGCAATTTTAAAAAGCATTGAACATGTAAAAACTGCAACTGCCACAACAATAATCGCGCTGGGACTGAACATGTTTTTGAACGCCACATTTATTTTTGGCTGGTTTGGGCTTCCAAAAATGGGTGTATTCGGAATTGCATTGGCCACTGTAATTGCACGAACTGTTGAGCTTTTTGTGTGCATTTTTGCAGGGTTCAAAATCCGTGAAGTCAAAATCACGCCTTTCTGTTTTTTTCTACACAACAAATTGCTTTCAAAGGATTTTGTAAAATATTCACTTCCGGCAGTTGGAAACGAGTTTGTCTGGGGTGCGGCCTTTGCAACTTATTCTGTAATTCTGGGGCACTTAGGAGAAGATATTGTTGCTGCAAATTCCGTCGTAAATGTGGTGAGAAATCTTGCCAGCATTGTTTGTTTTGGTATGGCTTACGGTGGTGCGATTCTTCTTGGAAAGCAGATGGGTGAAGGAAAACTTGAACTTGCAAAAGCAAATGCAGGTCGTCTTGTAAAAAGTACGATTGCTGCAGGTGTTCTTGGTGGCATCGTTATGCTTTTGCTTCGACCTGTCCTTCCAATGATTGCAGATTTGAACGAAACGGCATCAGGTTTTAGAAATATGCTTCTGGTGATAAATTCCTATTCGCTTTTGGGCGCCACAATAAATACAGTTTTGATTTGCGGTGTTTTCCGTGCCGGTGGAGACGCAAAATTTGGCTTCATTACTGATTCTGTCTTTATGTGGTTTGTTTCGGTTCCTTTGGGAATGGTCGCAGCCTTTATTCTGAAGCTTCCGCCGCTCTGGGTGTATTTTATTTTGTTCCTGGATGAGTTTGAAAAAATGCCTGTTATTGTTGTACATTATCTGAAGGGCAAGTGGCTGAAGAATATTACCAGGGATGAAATTTAGGATGGTATCGTTATGACAAAAAACTTATCTGGATTTTTTGATTATTTGAACTGGCGGGGAGACCTGGAGTTTTCTTCTGTTCCGCTTAATGAAGTTGATGCTTTGATTTTTACTCAACTTTCATATTTGAATTTTGCTGGTCTTATTTCTGAAAATTTTGAAAAGCCTGTTTCACTTAAAAATTTGGCCCAGAATTTTAAAAATTCTTCTGACTTTGAAATTCGAAAAAATCTTGGGCTTGTGATTAATCCTCTTACTGTGGAGCTTTTGTTTAAATGTGCTGAAAGTTTCCGTTTTGGAAATGTGGAAGTTTGCAATTTTTCTGATGTTTATGACGCTGATTCAGAAGAGCAGTTTTCTGCCGTTTGTTTTGTTTTTCAGGAAGCTGGTTCAGATAAAAAATCTGTTTTTGCGGCTTTCAGGGGAACGGACGACACTTTGGTTGGATGGAAGGAAGACTTTAATCTGGCATTTATGAAGGAAGTTCCGGCTCAGAAACGTGCTGTTGAATATTTAAATAGAGTTTTGGATTTTTGTTCTGCTTCTGAGATTCAGAAGATCTATGTTGGGGGCCACTCAAAGGGTGGAAATCTTGCTGTTTATTCTGGAGCAAATTGCAATAATTGGGCTGGCTGTGAAATTTACAGAATTTTTAATTTTGACGGTCCAGGCTTTTCTGAAAAGGTTTTGGATTCGAAGGAATTTAAAAACATAGAAGAAAAAGTGGTTTCAGTTTATCCGCAGTTTTCAATAATCGGGATGCTTTTTCATCATTTTGAAAATTTTCAGGTTGCCAAAAGCTCTGAAACTCTGGTCATGCAACACGATCCTTTCAGCTGGGGAATTATTGGCCCGGAATTTGATAAAAATTCAGCTTTGGATGAAGGAAGCGATTATTTTTACAGAACCTTCAACGGGTGGTTTGAAAAATTAACCGAAGAAAAACGAATTGAATTTGTGGAGACTATTTTTCAGGTTCTGGAAGCTCCAAATGCAAAAAATCTGAACGAGCTTTCCGAGCACTGGCATCACAACGCTCTTTCAATTTTAAAGGCAGTGGCAAATCTGGACAGCGACATCAGAAAATCCACTTGGGAAACAGCGGCTCAGTTCATAAAAGAAGCCTTTCAGCTGATTCAGTTGTAATCTTATTCCAGATATTCAGGGTGTTCCTTTATGAATTCCAAAGTGGTTTTCCAGTAATCTAGCCAGTTTGAAGAATAGAGGAGTTCAACTCCCGGAATTTTTGCCAGATCAGAAACGGACACAAAATCATAATTTATGTCATTTTCCTTAAAATAATCGTGGACTGATTTTACTGTATTCTGCAGAACATATGAAACGAAGGTACAGCAGACAAAATCTTTTTCCCGCGCCTTGAATTCTTCATCAAAAAAATCGTTTTTCATTTTGCCTGGCGTGTAGATTACATTTTTTGAGCCTTTTGCCTTTTCAAGCTTCTTCACCTTGCCTTTCCTGAACATTATGACCCGTCCAAAATTTATGGCTTCCATCATTGAATAATCTATGTCCTGGCTGTTGTAATAATATTCGACCAAATCTTTTGCGTTTTTGTATTCTTCTGGCGAAACTTTCAGCGCATAAGTGTACTGAGTGGATTTTTCAAAGTCGCATTTTTTCATGTATCTGTTGGTAGGTTTTTCGTCCGAACAAACTTCAAAGCTCAAATTATTCTTGTTGTAGGTGGTAAGTCCATAAAAGTTGTCGTTGAGACTGAAATTTACGGCACTGTGGCTTACTTTTACACCTGTTGTTTCCCCTGATTCCAATGCTGTTTTGATGACATGGCCAACATCAATCAAATCTTTGTAAATCGGGTTGTAGAGTCTTAAGAAAATGTAGTTTTCGTTGTTTCCAATGACATTTTCCTGCTGTTCTATGTCATCTCTAAATGGTGCAGGTTCAAGAGAACCGGTTGTTTTACAGGATGCAAATGCAAATAAAATTGAAAAAGCTATGGCAAAACCGCGAAAAAGAGGCGCTTTTCTTGAGAAGGTCTTCATTTTTTTCTCTTAGATCAGTTTTTCAAAAAATGGCAGGACAACTACAGTAAGCAAACCACAGACTGCAATGCTCAAACCGCTCATGGCTCCTTCAACTTCACCCATTTCCAGAGCCTTTGAAGTTCCCATGGCGTGACCTGAAGTTCCACATGCCACACCTTTAGCAACCGGTTCTGTGATTCTGAACAATTTGCACCATAAAATTGCAAAAATGTTTGCAAGGTTTCCGGCAATTGAAATCATCAGAACTGTGACAGACTGAATTCCGCCATACTGGTCTGAAAGTGCAATTCCAATGGCTGTGGTAATCGACTTTGGAAGGAGGGATACATATTCTGTGTGTCCGATTTTGAACCACCAGCACATTCCCAAAATAAAAGCTGCATTTGCAAAAATTCCTGAAAGAATCCCAAGCAGAATCGCCAGTGCATTTTCCTTAAGCTTCTGAAACTGTCGGTACAATGGAACTGCCAGGGCTACTGTAACAGGTGTCATAAGATAATAGAGAAATTTTGCGCCGTTCAGATAGCTTTCGTAAGGAACCTTAAAAACAATCAGCACAACTATAACGAAAATACAGGAAACCAGAAGCGGTGCACAAAGAACGAATTTTGTTTTTTTATAAATCCAGCTGGCAGCAATAAATGAAACAAAGGAAATAAAAAGCCCAAAGGAAACAGAATTTGTAAGGAATTCCGACATTTATTTTTCCTCCTGTGAATTGTTCTTATTTGAAACATCATTGTCATCACGAACTGTTGCTTGATCATCATGAAGGGGTGCTTGGTCATCACGAAGGGATGCTTGGTCATCTCGAGCGCAGTCGAGAGATCTCTCCATTCCACTTCGTTTCAGTCGAGATGACGGGCTGCCACTTCGTTCCAGTCGAGATGACGGGCCGCCACTTTGTTTTTGTTGAGATGACGGGCCGCCACTTCGTTCCAGTCGAGATGACGGGATGCCACTTTGTTTCTGTTGTGATGACAGTTTTTTCTGAATCCTTATTACAAGCTGCGTTACGTGGCCGGTTACAAAGAATACCAGCATTGTGCTTAAAATTCCGATTAAGACAAACTGGATGCCATATTTCTGAAGAATTGGCCAGGCCACAATAAGTCCGACTGTGGAAGGAACGAAAAGCAGCGGCATTATTCCAAGAAGATAGTCTGAAACTTTTTCAACTGCGCTGAGAGGCATAAGCTTGAATTGAAGGGCGCAGAACATCAGAACCATTCCGTAAATTGCAGAAGGTACCGGCAAGGGAATGATTTTGTGGAGAATTTCTCCAATGAAACAAAAAACTACAAGAATTGTAAACTGGCGAATGATGTTCATGGAACTCACCTTTTATCTGCGGGTTTTAGGGACGCGAGCACCCAGGAGAATGGGGGATTGAAAAAATTTGTCACCTCGACCGTAGTGGAGAGGTCTATAAGTTATCGTATTATAATAATTCATAGATTTCTCGACTGCGCTCGAAATGACATATTGGACAGCTCCTTTTATTCCTGACCGTTCCAGCAGTATGTACAGAGCTTTTCGTGTGGAAGGCCTGTTGAATCAAGCATATCGTCCAGACGATGGAAACGGAGTGTAGTAAAGTGGAGCTGCTTTCTGATTTCTTCCTGCATTTTTGCGTATTCTGGTGTGTCAGGGTCGCAGTATTTTGCAAGAGTTTCAGGAGTTACATTGTCACCTTCAAACTGTTTTACAACGCGGCGGGCAATCAGGTCCATTTCTGACTTTGAACGGCTGAAGTTAAGGTATTTACAACCGAACATGATTGGTGGACAAGCCGGGCGAACGTGAACTTCCTTTGCACCTGACTGGTAGAGGAAGTCTGTTGTTTCACGAAGCTGTGTTCCGCGAACGATTGAGTCATCAATGAGAAGAATGCTCTTGTCTTTGATCAACTGTGGAACTGGAATAAGCTTCATGTGGGCAATGAGGTTTCTCTGTTCCTGATTTGTTGGCATGAATGAACGAGGCCAGGTTGGTGTGTACTTGATGAATGGGCGTGTGAATGGAATTCCTGCTTCGTTTGCATAACCTACTGCGTGTGCAGTTCCTGAGTCTGGAACACCTGCTGCACAGTCTGGATGAATGTTGTCGTCGTTGTCGCGTTTTGCAAGATATTTACCGCAGTTGTAGCGCATTGCTTCAACATTTACGCCTTCATAGCAGGCTGTTGGATATCCGTAGTAAATCCAGAGGAAGGTACAGATTTTCATTTTGTCTGCTGGTTTCTGCAAAACTTCGTAGCGGTCTGAAGTTACATAAACAATTTCTGCTGGTCCAAGCTCATGCTCGTCTGTGTAGCCCAGGTTGAGGTAGGCAAAGCTTTCAAATGAGAGACAGTGAGCAAGAATTGAACCTTTTGCGTCTTTTTTGATACCAATCTGAAGTGGTGTGCGGCCCATTTTGTCTCTGGCACCGTAAATTCCTTCTGGAGTTGCGATGAGCAGTGTAATTGAACCTTTGATTTTTGACTGAACGTACTGGATTCCTTCAACGATTGTTTTCTGAGTGTTGAGCATTGCAAGGATAAGTTCTGTCTGGTTGATTTCGCCGCCGGACATTTCAAGGAATGCTCCACCGTTGTCCATAAGTTCCTTTGCCAGTTCGTCCTTGTTTGTAACAATACCAACTGTTGTAAGTGCAAATCGGCCCAGGTGTGAGCGGGCAATGAGTGGCTGTGGTTCGTAGTCAGAAATACATCCGATTCCCACATGACCTTTCATTTCTTCTATATCATTTTCAAATTTTGTCCTGAATGGTGAATTCTGAATGTTGTGAATAGCGCGCTGAAATCTGTCGTCCTCGCGATAAACTGCAAGACCACCGCGGCGTGTTCCCAACTGGGAATGATAGTCAACGCCAAAAAACAAATCCAAAGAACAGTCGCCTTTAGAAGCAACACCAAAAATTCCGCCCATAAATAACCTCAAAAAAATATAAGATTGAACCATTATTATAGTAGAAAATACAAAAATTAGAAAGTATTGTTGCAATATATACGGTGGTTGAGGCCCTCGAAACTACCGTATAATTTATATTGTTGCAGTGATTTCGACAGGCTCAATCAGCGCAACAATTCGCAATTCAGATTTCTCCATTCGCTATGCTCAGTCGAAATGACCTATAACTAGCAATTCCTAATTTCATTTGAATTTGCTACGCTTTTGTAAATTCATTAAAATATTCGTCATGAACGCTATTATTACAGTCGTTGGAAGCGACAAAGTTGGAATCATTGCCGAAGTCAGTGCACTTTTGGCAAAACACAAAATCAACATTGCTGATATTACTCAGACAATTCTTTCCGGAAACTTCGTTATGATGATGATGGTTAGTCTTGACAGTGCCGACACAGACATTGACGGACTTCGCAAAATTCTCTCTGAAGAAAGCCAGAAAATGGGCGTTGAAATCAACGTCATGGCTGAAAAAGTTTTTGGAGCAATGAACAGAATCTAAACGGTCAAAGACCGAAACAGGATAAAAAAATGAATAAATATGTTAAACGTTATTTGATTGATGCCATGAGTGGAATGGCTCAGGGACTTTTTGCATCCCTTTTGATTGGTACTATCGTTAAGACAATTGGCCAGCAGCTTCTTCGTCTTGGCGAGAATCTTGTGTTCAAGTTCCTTGTTGATGCAGGAAACTTTGCAACTGACGCTCATGTAGTTGGTGCTGCAATGGCTGTTGGAATTGCATTTGCAATGCAGTGTCCTGCCCTTGTTTTGTTTACATTGGCTGCTGTTGGTTCTGCTGCAAATGTAACTGGTGGCGCAGGCGGCCCACTGGCAGTTCTCGTAATTGCAATAATTGCTGCTGAATGCGGAAACCTTGTAAGCAAAAAGACAAAGGTTGACATCATCGTAACTCCAGCCGTAACTTTGCTGGTCGGTGCTCTCCTTACAGTACTTTTTGCAAAATATATCGGTGCGGCTGCAGCTTCTCTTGGAAAGCTTGTAATGTGGGCAACTGAACTTCGTCCTTTCCTTATGGGTATGATTGTTTCTGCAGTTGTAGGAATTGCTTTGACTTTGCCAATTTCTTCTGCTGCAATTTGTGCTGCATTTGGTTTGGTTGGACTTGCAGGCGGTGCTGCTGTTGCCGGCTGTTGTGCTCAGATGGTAGGTTTTGCAATTCTTTCCTTTAGAGAAAACAGATGGGGCGGACTTTTGAGCCAGGGCTTGGGAACTTCAATGCTTCAGATGCCTAATATCATCAAGAATCCAAAAATCTGGATTCCGCCAACACTTGCTTCTATTATTACAGGTCCAATCGCAACCTGTGTTTTCAAAATGCAGATGAACGGTGCTGCAGTTTCTTCAGGAATGGGAACTTGTGGTCTGGTTGGTCCTATTGGTGTTGTGACAGGCTGGTTCAGTCCAGTTCCTGCTGCAGTAGAGCAGGGAGCAACAGCAGTTTCAGTTGGTGCTTTTGACTGGCTTGGTTTGATTCTTGTCTGCTTTATTCTGCCAGGTGTTTTGAGCTTTGTTTTTGGTGCATTGCTCAGAAAAATCGGCTGGATTAAAGAAGGTGATTTGGCACTTAACTAAAACAAAAGGGGCTGTCCAATAAGTATGATTTGCGGTGGTTGAGGCTCTCGAAACCACCACATATAGTGTAGCAGTCATTTCGACAAGCTCAATGAGCGCTACACTCATT
>JAGHUJ010000176.1 GCA_018064905.1 Candidatus Treponema equifaecale | reverse complement strand
TCCGATGGTGTTCCTAAATCTTTTAGTGGCTCAACTGTAAGCACCTTCATATCTTCGATATTTTCAATTCCGGTTTCTGCATATTTATCCAGCAATGCGTTCAAAACATTTCGTGCCTGCTCACCGTACTTAGTCCAGTAATTGCGCTTACGAACATTTTCTGCCCGCTCTTTTCTTGTAAGTGCTGGAGCATCCCAGGCAATGTGACAGATTAAATCAAAAATATCCAAGTCTGATTTTATTTCTTCTTTTAATTCTTCAAAAATCAGTCCCTGATTTTCCAATTCCTGGATGATAATTTTCTTCTTTTCTGCATCATTCCAAGCCTGTAAGAAACTGTCCAAAGAACGGTAAGAAGTAAGGATTCCGGTTTTTGTGTATTCTTTTAAACTGCAGGTAATGAGTTTTCCATCGGCGTCAAGAAACTGTTTTCGTTCACTAAGAACTGAAACTTCAACACCTGCAACATATATTTTTTTCCTAGAGGTTTCGACAGGCTCAACCACCGTGCTATCTGCCACATTCAACAGTCCGTAATTTTCATCGATTGGAGGATAAACTGTTTCTTCAAATACAACACCAGCTCCAGTAACAGGATCAATTTGCTCTTCGCCAGTTCCTTCATCAATAATTTCTTCTGAAAGGATTTCATCCTGTTTTGATTCCTTAATTTTTACTGGCGCACCGTCAAAGTCTTTGTCTGCAAATTTATCTGTTACATTTCTAAAATCGATGATTGTAAAATACTGTTTTCCGTAATCTTCGTTGATTCGAGTTCCGCGACCAATAATCTGTTTGAACTCAGTCATTGAACCGATGTTTTCATCAAGACAAATCAATTTACAAGTCTGTGCATCTGTACCTGTACTCATAAGTTTTGAAGTTGTTGCGATTACAGGATAAGGCTCTTCTGGATTTATAAAATCCTCCAGATAACCTTTTGCAACTGGATCATCACCTGTAATACGAACTACATATTTATCTGATTTAGCTGTTATCTCTTCTGGTGCATATTTTAGCAAAGCCTGTCGCATTCGTTCCGCATGTTCAATATCCACACAGAAAACTATTGTCTTTGACATTGGATCTGAGTTGGTGAGATATTCCATTATCTTTTTGGCAACAAGATTTGTTCGTTCATCAATTACAATATTGCGGTCAAAATCCTTTGTGTTATAAAGCCTGTCTTCTATCAGTTCACCGTCAATGTCAGTTTTGTTTCGTTCAGGACGATAGCCTTCCAGATCAATATTCATTCCAACACGAAGAACTTTGTATGGAGCTAAAAAACCATCATCAATTCCCTGTTTAAGTGAATATGTATAAAGCGGTTCGCCAAAGTATTCAATATTTGAAAGAGCCTTAGTTTCTTTTGGAGTTGCAGTCATACCAATCTGTGTTGCGGAGCTGAAATAATTTAAGATTTTATGCCAGGCTTTATCCTCATCAACTGAACCACGATGACATTCGTCTACAATAATAAGGTCAAAGAAATCTGGGCTAAACTGTTTGTAAGCATCAGTTTCATCATCATAATTTGTAAGTCCCTGATAAAGTGCGAGATAGATTTCATAAGACTTATCGATTTTTTTATGTTTGATGATATGGCATTTATCTTTAAAGTGCTTGAAGTCACCTTTCTTTGTTTGAGTAATAAGATTGTTTCGGTCGGCTAAATATAGAATTCGTTTTTTGCAGCCAGATTTCCAAAGGCGGTAAATAATCTGAAATGCTGTATAAGTTTTACCAGTTCCAGTTGCCATTACCAGAAGAATACGGTTTTGACCACGAGCAATTGCTTCTACCGTTCTGTTGATTGCGTTTCTTTGATAATAACGTGGAGCACGACCATTTGAATCAAAAAAATATGATGAAAGTGAAATTTCTTCTGCTTCTTTTGTTACGAGCCCATTGAATTTTTTATAACATCCCCAAAGTTCATCAGGAGTTGGAAAATGATCTAAATCTGCATTTTCTGTAACAACGACTTTTCCATCTGTTCCAATTGGCCCGCAATTTTTTCTATATTGAATTACAAATCCGTCCCCATTACTACTTATGGCAACAGGTGCACCCAGTGTCTCGGCATATTCCAAAGCCTGCTGCATTCCTGCCCCAACTGTATGTTTGTTGTCTTTTGCTTCAACAACTGCAACTGGAATATTTGGCTTGTAAAAAATAACTATATCTGCACGCTTTCGTTCACCGCGTTTTGTCTTCTTCCCTTTTACAAAAATTCGCCCTGCGGTAAATTCTTCTAGCACTTGTGTCTGATTGTTCCATCCAGATTGTTCGATAGCAGGAAGAATGTACTTTGTGATAATGTCCCGCTCAGAAAAAGTTTTCAACAAATCCATGACTTGATTATAGCATAAAATTGAAATTTTCTTGGCATATAATTACGCAATCTCCACAGAAATCCCCTTAATGAATTCAAAATGCTTATCTGCCGTTACCAATGTTAAATTTCGAGCCATAGCTGTTGCTGCAATCCAGATGTCATTTTCTGGAATGGGATGCCCGTCTCGTTTTAACTGTGATTTTACAATTGCATAGCAGTCAGAAATTTCTTTATCTGAATCAATAACCTGCATCTGATCACAAAAGGCCTTGTAATGTGCTTTGTTAAAATCTTTTTTTGAAGAAAGTTCTGCTCCATACATCAACTCTCCTAGGCTGATCCAGGAAACATACAGGTTTTCCATTTCATCAAAAAGAGGAAACAATTCTGAAACACCTTTTAGAACTCGAATGATAACATTGGTATCAACAATTTTTCCATTCATCTACCATTCTCCTGCATCAATCTGACTGCAATCTTTAAGAGCCTGGTTCATTTCTTCAAAAGTCTGGTCGTCCATTGTGCCAAAAAATTCTTTTACTGAACGCTTTTTGTTTTTTTGCAAGGTTGAAAGATTCAAGTCAAATGGGAGGCCGTTTTTTTGAATTGAAGCATTGAGAAAAATTCTGATGGCTGTAGGAAGGTCAAGGCCAAGTGAATTATATATTGCAGTGGCATTATTTTTAATATGCTGGTCAATTTTTACCTGAATAAGAGCATTTTGCATTATTACACCTCCATACTTTTGTATTTCTTTATAATACTTTGAGAACAAGTAATAATCAACCTTCTATAAAAAAAAACAACCACCCCAACCAAAGTCAGAGTGGTCACAAAATCTAATTCAAAATTGTGCATTGCGAATTACGAATTGCGCATTGAATTTTAGTAAGCCTTGTCATGTACCCCAGCAATAGCTCGGCCTGAAGGTTCGTCCATGTTTTTCCATGCGGCATCCCATTCCAAAGCCTTTGCAGTTGAACAGGCAACGCCAGCTTCGTGTGGAACAACTTTTGCAGCTGAATCACTTGGGAACAAGCGGCTGTAAATTTCGCGGTAGTAGTATTCTTCCTTAGTCTTTGGCGGGTTAACTGGGAATCGGTTTTCGCGTCTTGCAAATTCTGCATCGCTTACCTTTTCTTCTGTCATTTTCTTTAATGTATCAATCCAGTTGTAGCCTACACCGTCAGAGAACTGTTCCTTCTGTCTCCAGCAGATTGATTCTGGAAGAATGTCTTCAAATGCCTTGCGCAAAATCCATTTTTCCATGCGCTGTTTTCCGTCTGCAAGCTTAATGTTCATTTTGTCAGATGGGTTCAAGCCCATTGCAACATCAATGAAGTCCTTGTCAAGGAATGGAACACGACCTTCAACACCCCAGGCCATCAAAGATTTGTTAGCACGGAGACAGTCATAAAGGTGGAGCTTGCTCATTTTACGAACCAGTTCTTCGTGAAATTCCTGTGCATTTGGAGCCTTGTGGAAGTACAAATATCCGCCGAACAATTCATCCGAACCTTCTCCAGAAAGTACCATTTTGATACCCATAGATTTGATTACACGGGCAAGAAGATACATTGGAGTTGAAGCACGAACTGTTGTAATGTCATAAGTTTCAATGTGGTAGATTACATCTGGAAGAGCATCCAATGCTTCCTGAATTGTAAAGTGAACTTCGTGGTGAACTGTTCCAATGTAGTCAGCAGCTTTTTTAGCAGCAACCAGGTCAGGTGAACCTTCAAGCCCTACTGCAAATGAGTGAAGCTGTGGCCACCATGCACTTTCCTTTGAATCAGATTCAACGCGTTTTTTAGAGAATTTCTGTGTGATTGCTGCGATAACTGAAGAATCCAAACCACCAGAAAGAAGTACACCGTAAGGAACGTCAGACATAAGCTGAGCTTTTACAGCTGCTTCAAGACCGTTGCGAACCTTTTCAATTACTGCAGGGTTGATTACTTCACCCTTTTCATCAGTTGCTTTTGGTGCATTTTTAACTGCATCAAAGCTTTCCCAGTCGCGTTTGTACCATTTTACAGGTTTTGCAATGTCAACGTAACCTCGAGCACCGTCGAGAGGTCTTGATTTCTCCGCTTCGGTCGAAATGACATTTTTTCCTGAATACAAATACTGTCCGTTAGGGAATTCTTCAATAGTTGTACAATGACCTTCCAATGCCTTCAATTCTGAAGCAACATAGTAACGGCCAGCCTTGTCCCAGCCCTGATAAAGTGGAATTACACCGATTTCATCACGGCTGATAAGGTAAGTATCGTTTTCTGAATCATAAAGTGCAAAAGCAAAAATACCAGAAAGCTTTTCAATCATTTCTGCAAAGTTTCCGCTTTCACGATATTTTTTATAGAGAGGAATGATTGCTTCACAGTCAGAACCTGTCTGGAATGCATATTTTCCTTCAAATTCCTTGCGGATGTCCATGTGGTTGTAGATTTCACCGTTTGCTGCAAGAATAATTTTTCCGTCATCGCTTACAAGTGGCTGTTTTCCTGACAATGGGTCTACAATTGAAAGTCGTTCATGGCTCAAAATTGCATTTCCATCAGAATAAACACCGCTCCAGTCCGGACCACGGTGACGAATTGTCTTTGACATTTCCAAAACTTCTGCACGAAGCTGTTCTTTCAAACCTTCATCTATTGGCTGACTGCCTGTACTTAAATCAAATGCACCAACAAAACCACACATACTTAACCTCCAATTTTCTGTGAGCACAAAAAAAAGAGGTCGTAGACAGTTTCCCGAAAAAATTCAGAAAATTATCTGCGACCTCTTTGTCGTTATATACACTTAATTTATCGATTTGGAAGTTTTTATGCAATAGTACAATATGTTTTTTTGTGCAGTTTACATAATGATTAACAAAAATCGATAAAATAAATAATCTGTATTTCCAAGCTTCATGCCTACTTTATTTTTATACCTGCTGAAAAAGCCGGATATAAGCTTATTTTTTTGTCTCCTGCATTAAAAGAACCTGAAAGATTATGTTTCTGATGATTGAAAGCTTCATCATTGAAATCTTCGACTCGAAGGTCAACTCCAAAAGCTCCAAATAAAGCAAAATGTTTTGCGACTTCAAAATTCAGACTAAATTGCAGGTGTGGAATCTGAAATTTTGAAAAGTCCTTAACAAGTTCTTCTGCAAGTTCATCATTGTCTGCATCATGAGCATCCATTACGGAGTTTCTCAAATCCGTAAATTCTTTGGAAAAAACATATTTCCATAAAAATTCAGTATCAAGGCTTAATTTTTTATATGCAAAACGACTTCCTAAACCAAGCCAAACTTCACAGAATTCGCCATTGAAAAAATCTCCCTGCACTTTTCCTGCAACACCAATATTTGTGAAAAGATTTTTACCCCCTTCCTGAATCTGTAAACAGAGTTTACCATTTGAATCGTAACTGATTCCAAAATCATGAACACCATTTTTTATGATGTTGACAAGTCCAAGTGTTGAATCTGTATCATCACTTATGTTTACCAGTCCAAGCTGAAGTCCCTTAACTGTTTTTGCTTTATTGAACAAGAATGAAATTTGAGTTCCAGAAAGCTTTTCTGCAATGTTTGCACCGTGGGAAATCTGTGCTCCACGTGACAGTCCATGTGAAATGTTTGTAATTCCCGAAATCTGTCCGCCGGTAAATCCATTTTCAGCGATAGAAACGCCGGCTGTATATTGCAAACCTACAGCTTCATCATCAACATGATTGAAAAATACTGAAGACTGGCAACCAACTATGCTTTTATCTGAAGCAGTCAAAACTCCAAGAGAAATAATTTTTGTATCAGAATTACCGTTGAAAAAAGTTGTGTTTTTATTCAAACCAAAATGAAAGTATTCCTTAGCACCATTAAAATTATCATTTGAAGCTGATGCTTCCTGTCCATAGGCAAAAATGCCAGCTGTCATCAATACAGCTGAAACTACCGTACGTCTTATAAGTTTATTCATAATATTCTCCATATAAAAAGCTAATTCTCAATTTTTAATTCGGCACCAATGCCTGCAACTTCTACAATGAAATCCAGTTGTTTTTCAGAAGTCAGTTCCTTCCAGCTTGCGTTACCTTTGCTGCGTTCCAGCGGAATTTCTTTATCATTTCTGTCAACAAAGCGATTTCTTAGTCCTACTCTTCTTAAATGATAGTTTCCATTCTTTACACGCAAAATTGAAGTCGTATTCATCTGATTAAAATCTATTTTTCCTTTAAATCCTGAAACTTCTACATCCAGATCGATGGAATTAATGTCCAGCTCAATATGGCCTGTTGAATTGGAAATGAAACCTTTATGAAATTTTCCACCAACTTCAAGGTTATAAAACTGAATGTCCCTTACCCTGAGATTTTCAGCATAGCCTTTCAATTCCATGTGTGCCACAAAACGATGTGGGATTTTAATGATGATGAACAGTTCTGTTTTTTTAAGACTTGAAGAAAGCTCTGTACTTGTTTTGATTTTTACGTCCATAGCCCTGGAATTTTCTTTGATTTTAACCTTAACCATCTGTTGAATTTCATTGATTTTGTTTGAAGCAGCCAGCACTTGGATTTTTTCATCGGTAGTTTGTTCCACAATTACTTCATGAGCTGTTCCAAAATTAAAATCAATCCTTTTTTCTTCATCAAGGTCATATTCAGTACGACTTTCATAAAGAAATTCATGTTTAGTCAGAAGACTTTTTTCATTACTCAAAAGATTATCCAGACTTTCATTGAATAAAGCCCCAATTGCAACAATATTCTCAATATCAGGAAGTCCTGTTCCGTTTTCCCATTTTGTTATTGCCTGACGGCTTACATGAAGTTTTTCTGCCAGTGTTTCCTGACTCATTGCCTTATTTTTTCTTAGTTCTTTTAGTTTTTCTGCAAAAGTCATGATGCCTCCTTGAAAACTGTGTTTAATCTGGCTAAATACTAATGCTGCAACTGAAAATTCAACAGAAACAATATTTTACATTGTGAAAAATTCCTGCTACTTATGGTAGCACATAGTCGAATCTAATAGAATATAAACAAATATTCCGTCTCCCTTGAATAAATTTCTTTTGATTGCTATTATTTTTTTGAAAAAATTCGACAAAGGGGTCGTAGATTTTCGTCAAACTGTCTAAAAACGGTTTCTGGCGGTGTCTGCGACCTCTTTTTTTATTTTTTGAGGTTTTTTATGGCTAAATTTATTTTTGTTACTGGTGGCGTTGTTTCAGGACTTGGAAAAGGTATCACAGCTGCCAGTCTTGGACGTCTTCTTAAATGCCGTGGACTTAAGGTTGCTTCACAGAAACTTGATCCATATATGAATGTTGACCCGGGCACAATGAGTCCTTTCCAGCACGGTGAAGTTTTTGTTACAGAAGATGGTGCTGAAACCGACCTTGACCTTGGACACTATGAAAGATTCATCGATGAAAACCTTACAAAATATTCAAACCTCACTTCTGGCCGCGTTTACTGGAATGTTTTGAACAAGGAACGACAGGGGGAATATCTGGGACAGACAGTTCAGATCATTCCTCATGTTACAAACGAAATCAAGGATTTTATCCTTAAAAATGCAGAGGTTACTCAGGCAGATGTTTCTATTGTAGAAATTGGTGGAACAACAGGTGACATTGAAAGTCAGCCATTCCTTGAAGCTATCCGTCAGCTGGCTCTTGAAGTTGGCCGCCGCAACTGTCTTTTCGTACATGTTTGTCTCGTTCCATACATTTCTGGTAGCGATGAATTCAAGTCAAAGCCAACCCAGCATTCTGTAAAAGAACTTATGGGCGATGGAATTCATCCGGACATCATCGTTTGTCGCTGTGACGAATACATTCCAGAAGATATCCGCCGTAAAATTTCGCTTTTCTGCAATGTTTCAGAAGACTGCGTTATTTCAAATACTACCCTTTCTTCCCTTTACGAAGTTCCATTGATGCTTCACGAACAGAAAATGGACGATGTAGTTTGCCGTGAACTTGGCCTTGAAGGAAAAGAACCAGACCTTACAGAATGGGAAATCATGGTTAAGTCAATTCACGAAAGAAAAGGTGAAATTCAGGTTGCACTTGTCGGAAAATATGTGAAGCTTCACGATTCTTACCTTTCAATCGTAGAAAGCTTGAATCATGCCAGCTTTGTAAATGGCTGCAACCTTAAAATCAAATGGGTTGATTCTGATTCAGTTACTGACCAGACAGCACCGGAAATTTTTGGAGATTGTGCAGGCATCATCCTTCCAGGTGGATTTGGAAACCGTGGTATTGAAGGAATGATTAATTCTGCCCGCTATGCAAGAACTCACAACATGCCATATTTTGGAATTTGTCTTGGCATGCAGATTGCAGTAATAGAATTTGCCAGAGGAGTTCTTGGTTTTGCAGATGCGAACAGCCGTGAATTTGACGAAGTTTGTGAACACTCTGTAATCGACCTTATGAAGGATCAGGAAGGCGTAATCATGGGTGGAACAATGCGTCTTGGAAAATATCCTTGTAAGATTCAGAAAGGTACAATCCTTGAAAGAGCTTACAAATCAGAACTGATTAATGAAAGACACCGCCACCGCTACGAATTCAACAACCAGTACCGTCAGCAGATGAAGGATGCAGGTTTGATAATCGGTGGTACAAGTCCAGACGACAAAATCGTAGAAACAGTTGAACTTCCAGTTGAAAAGCATCCGTTCTACGTTGGCGTTCAGTTCCATCCAGAATTCAAGAGCCGCCCAAACAATGCAGGCCCTCTTTTTGTTGAATTTGTTAAGGCTTGTGTGGTAAATTAAGAAAAGTAATTTGTGAAAAGTGATATTGGAGAAAATATGTATACAGAATCAGAAGTAATGGATTATGTGAACGAAGAGGACGTAAAATTCATTCGTCTTGCCTATTTTGATCTTTCCGGCAGACAGAAGAACGTCTCAATCGTGGCCAGCGAATTGGAACGGGCATTCAAGCTTGGAATTTCCTTTGACGCTTCGGCTATCGAAGGCTTTGAGTCTCCAAACAAGTCCGATCTGTACCTTCATCCTGATCCATCAACTCTCTGCGTGCTTCCATGGAGACCAAGTTCAGGAAAGGTTGTGCGCATGTTCTGTGACATCAAGTATCCAGACGGAACACCTTACGAAAAAGACTGTCGTCAGCTTCTCAAAAATGCAGTAAAAAAAGCAAAGAATGAGCTGGATGTTACAATGCAGTTCGGTACGGAATTTGAATTCTATCTCTTTAAACTTGATGAAAATGGAGAGCCTACAAAAATTCCGTTCGACAACGCAGGTTATATGGACATTGCTCCAGAGGACAAGGGGGAAAACATTCGCCGAGAAATCGATTTTACTCTGGAGCAGATGGGAATTTCTCCAGAATCAAGTCACCACGAAGAGGGGCCAGGCCAGAACGAAATCGATTTCCGCTACTCTGATCCACTCACTTCAGCTGACAATGCTTCTACATTTAAATGGATTGTTCGCACAAAGGCTGCCTCAAATGGTCTTTACGCAGATTTTTCGCCAAAACCATTGGCAGGAAAACCGGGTAACGGAATGCACATCAACATTTCCTGCTCAAAAGAAGAATACATACCAAACATCGTAGCAGGAATTCTTTCTCATATTGAAGAAATGACTTATTACCTTAATCCTGCTGACAATTCCTACGACAGATTGGGCGAGCACAAGGCTCCTAACCTCATTTCCTGGGGAGAACAGAACCGTTCGGCACTTCTTAGAGTTCCTGCAACAAAGAAAATTTCCAGAATAGAGCTTCGTTCCAGCGATGCTTTGTGCAATCCATACATTGCCTTCACATTGCTGATTCATGCAGCAATCGATGGAATCAAAAACAAAATGGTTCCACCTGCAAGCTGCGAGGAAAATCTCTTTGACAAGGAAGTTTCTTCAAGACTCAATCTGAAGAATATTCCAAAAACTTTGGCACAGGCAAAGAAAGCTGCTGAAGAAAGCTCTTTCATCAAGGAAATCTTAGGATAATGACCTCAGATACACACAGCGTATTAGTCGTTACAAAAGACAGCAAGATTTCAGTTCTCGTCAGCGCACTTATGGTTCCGCCAATGTTTGATTTGAGTCTAACTCAGAATTTCAACGAGGCCAGAAGAATGTGCCAGGAAAGAGTCTACAATATTGTTCTTGTGGATTTTGCCGATGGCGAAGGAACTGATTTTGCCATTGACATCAGCGATTCCACCAGCACTGTGCTTCTTCTTGCGCCTTCTCACCTTTATGAACAGATTTCCTACAAGGTTGAGCCATATGGAATCCTCACAGTTTCCACTCCTTTTGATCAGTTCAATTTTTACTCAATGATAAAGGCTGCCATTGCGGTTCAGTACAAAGTTCAGATTCTTTCAAGCCAGACAATCAAGCTCAAAGAAAAAATGGAAGAAATCCGAGTCATAAACCGTGCAAAGCTTCTTCTTATGGAAAAACTTTCTATGACTGAAATGGACGCACACCATCATATTGAAAAACAGGCCATGGACACTGGCTCAAAGAAACGCACAGTTGCAGAGGACATTATCAGGACATACGGCTGATTTTTTGCTACAATGTAAATATGTCTACTTATACAATTATTGCTGAAAAAATGGTTGCAGGCGGAGATTGTCTTGCAAAAATCAACGGAAAAAATGTCTTCATTCCTTATGCAATTCCAGGAGAAAAGCTGGAAGTTGAAATTACAAAATCCTTCCGCGACTATGATACTGCTAAAATCATAAAAATACTGGAGCCATCTTCTCATCGTGTGGAACCATTCTGTCCTTTATATGGAAAATGTGGTGGCTGCAATCTTCAGCACATCGACTCAGACTATCAGAAAGAGCTGCGAAAAGAAATCTTAAGGGATTGTTTTGAGCGTGAAGGAATTCCTTGCCCTGAAATTCAGGTGGTATCAGGCTCAGACAAGGCATACAGAGGCAGGATTCAGCTTACAGACGGTGGTTTCAACGAAAAGGAAAGCAATTCCATTGTTCAGCTTACAAACTGCCCTATTGCCACTGCAGAAATCAACAATTATCTGGCAGAAACAGATCAGAAATTCAGACCAAAAGGCCGTGTGCATATTTTTGGCGATGAAAGAGTTCAGACTGCAAGCCTCGTTTCAAAAAAACAGAATAAAAACGAAAATTATTCAAAAGTAATCATTGCAGAAGAAACTCAGAGGACAAGCAGAGACATAAAGCTTCAAGGAAAGGCTTCACAAAAACGCAAGCAGAGACTTCATCTTCAGAAAAACACCTATTTTGCAGGAACCACATTAAATCAGAACAACAAATGTACTATAAATCTTGCCGGAAAAAAGATTGACTTTGATGTTCAGGGTTTCTTTCAGTCAAATCTTGAGGTTCTTGAAAAAACAATAGCAGAAGTAATGCGTAACATGGGCGGAAAAAACGTTCTGGATATGTACTCAGGCTGCGGTACCTTCAGCGTGTTCCTGGCTGACATTTTTGAAAAAGTGTTTCTGGTTGAGCACAACAGAGATGCAATCGTATTTGCCGAGACAAATCTGGCAGGAACAAAGCACGAAAGCTATGGTCAGAGCGGCGAAAAATGGGTTCAGGAAAACGCACAGAACATCATCGCAAACAACGGAAACTTTGATGCAGTTGTAATCGACCCGCCACGTTCAGGAATGGAAAAAGCCGTGTGCCAATGGCTCTGCAGAAATAAGGTAAGTCAGATTCGTTCCGTAAGCTGTAATCCAAGCACTCATGCCCGGGACGCACATTTCCTTGTAAAATCAGGTTACAATCTTACAAAGCTGTATTTGCTGGACTTCTACCCTCATACAGCCCATATTGAAAGCCTTGCAAATTTTGAATATGTGGAAGATTAAGTCTCAGAAAAATATTTTTAGAGATGCCATTAATTCATAAT
>JAGHUJ010000115.1 GCA_018064905.1 Candidatus Treponema equifaecale | reverse complement strand
CTTTTTTTCCTGCTCAAAACCAGGAGACCTTACAGTTCAGCAGGCCATGAAGGCTTTTCAGCAGCAGGACTACAAGAAGTCTCTGGAATGCTTTTTGCAGGCTCTGGAAGAAGAATCAAATTATTCAGATGAAATAATCTACACTTTCATAGCAAATCTTTATTCAGCCCAGGATGATCTTGAAAATGCCGTTGTCTATCAGGAAAAGGCTGTTGAAATCAGACCTGAATACCGTGCTTATGTAACTCTTGGCCGCAACTACCACCTGATTGAGAACGACGAGAAGGCCCTGGAATTTTATGAAAAGGCAATTCAGCTGGATTCTCAGAAGGGTGAAGCCTATGCCAGTCTTGGTTCCCTGTACATAACTCAGAAAAAATACGAGCTGGCTCTGGAAAACTTAAAAAAAGCCGCAGAATTTGAACCTAATATCGCTGTTATCCACGCAAATCTGGCCGTTGCCTATGGCCTTACAGGTCAGAAAGAGCTGGCAGAAGCTGAATTTAAAAAAGCAGAAGAATTGAAGTGCGAAAATCTTGAAGAATTCAAGGCACGGGCGTACCTGGAGTAGAAAAATAGCAAAATAAGTGAAAAAAGTGGGACCCGCTTTTTAAATTTTTTCAAATTTTCATTGAAAAGTTACCATTTGTTCGGTATATTATAGTTACCGATTGTTCGGTAACTGTGAATGAAAAACGAAGCTTCAGAAAAATCAACAAAACAGCAGATAATTGACGCAGCCTTCTCATTTTGCGATGCACCACGACTTAAGGTATTTTCTTTAAGCGAAGTTGCTGCCAAGGTTGGAATTTCAAAGCCTGCAATTTACCGACATTTCAAGAACAAGGATGCCCTGATTGAAGCAATGGAAGAATGTCTTTATGACAGCATTGCACTTCACCTTTCGCAGATTGAATCAGACCGCCTTGAAAAATCAAAGGTTCCATTTGCCAGACTCATCGATTTTTTTGCACAGAACCCCTGCTATGTAAATTATTTTATTGCAAAGCTTTCTTCAGACTGCGATTACGAAAAAAAAGCTTTTGAAGCGCTTAAAGAAAGGGTTCCAACGGTTCAGGAAAAGGAAAACATGCTGGCCATGGAAGACGGGCTGGTTTATTACAGGAATTCAGATCTTTTCTGCAAGCACGTTTTCTGTGGAATTACGATTTTCTTCCTTGTAAAAATTCTTGAAAAGCTGATTGCCCGTGGAAAAATTGAAAAGGCTCCGGAAAATTTTGCAGACAAGGCTGTGGATTTTATGCTCAATGGATTGCATGAAATTTCAAGGCCTGGGGATTTTCTTTACGTTCAGAACATTTCAGAAAAAAGAATGGCTGAACTGGATTCAATCTGTTCAATCGGGACAGATTACCTTCCAAAAGAGGACAGAATTTTTACGGCACTTGCAAAGGTTATAGAAGAACATGGTATCAATGGAATTACGGTTGAAAAAATTGCTGACCAGTTGAACATGGCAAAAAGCAGTCTTTATGAATACTTTGACAATAAAAATCAGCTGGTAAAAAAACTTATCGGAAAGGAAATGAACCTTCTGCGGACAATTATTGTGGAAAACAGTGCAGATGCAGAGAATTTTGGTGAATACATCTACATTCTGATGCGCACTGAACTTGAATATTTTTTGATGAGACCTTCGGTAATTCCAATCTGCGGATGGCTTTTGATGACCAGCGATGAAACAGCAGAAGAAACGGAAGGAGAAGAAGTGGCTGATTACTGGATAGAAAAAATGCCTGAAAGAATCGACATTTCAGGATTCGGATATCCACTGAAATCAAAAATGCTTTTGGGCTGGATAGGATGCCTTCCAGTGGGACTTCTGGTTCAAGCCTCAAAAAGAGAGTTTGACACTAAAAAAACACTGGAATATTTGAAATATTTGTTCAATTTCGTTGTTAATGGAATTGGCGAAAAATAAATAGTAAATAACAAGGAACGGAGGTTTCTGGAAAATATGAAAAAATCACTTGTAAAACTTGCAGGTATGGTTTTTGCATTCTCTGTTTGCGGTACAATTTTTGCTCAGGAAGCAGAAGTGGTTGCAAATAATGAGGAAAAATCTGATGTTATAAAGCTGTCTCTTGAAGATGCCGTTGATTACGCATTGAAGAACAGCCGCACATTAAAGAGCAATGACATTGACCTTGAAATGAAAAAACGTGCTTCCAGCAATTCATGGAATGTGTTTTTGCCAAATGTTACTGTAAGCGGAACTATGGCAAGAGCAAATGAATATAATCCCAGCGGACTTGCTTCAACCATGGCGATTGCAAAATTCCATCCAGAAGTGCTTGCAAATGGAATAAAAACAGATTTTGACAAGGAAGAGGAAAGATGGAATACAGTTGGTACCGTGAATGCTTCCTGGGCTTTTTCCGTAAAGATGATTGCCGCCATTAAGAAAGCACAGCTTGATTATGAAGGCGGTAAAATCACCTGGGAAAAGAGTCAGAAAGAAACGATTCTTTCCATTAAAAAACTTTACTACGGACTTGTTCTTCAGCAGGAAAATTTGAAAATCCAGAAGGCAACTTTGGAAAATGCCCGTCAGCGCTATTTTCAGGCTCAGACAAACTTTAAGAATGGTCTTGTTCCAGAAATCATGCTCTTGCAGAATCAGGTAAACTATGAAAATACAAAACCGACAGTTGAATCTGCTGAACAGGAATTCTATCAGACTCTGGACACTCTGGCATTTTTAATCGGTTATCCAGTTGGAACAAAACTTGAACTTACTTCAGAAATCGAACCGGTTTATGTTGATGCTGACACAGAGGTGCTTTTATCAAAATATGGTAACAATGACCTCAACATGAAATCATTGCAGAACAACATTGACCTCATTAAAACCAACAAATCGCTGCTTGGAGCTTCAACCTGGCTTCCTGCCTTGTCTGTAAGCTATGGCTGGATTCCTGCATACATTGGTTCGGAAGGTGCATGGCATTTTACAGGTGATATCGGTAAGGATGAAGCCTGGTATGATTCTGGTAAATTGTCTTTGACTCTGGCATGGAACATCACTGATATGCTTCCGTGGTCTTCCAACAGACAGCAGATTAAGGATTTGAACCAAAATCTGGCAAAACTCGAATTGACAATGGAAACCCTCAAGGAAAACCAGAAGGTTGAAGTAAGAAAAGCCGTTAATACATTGAATCAGGCAAAACAGCAGATTGATGCAATGGGAAGAACCGTTCAGGTTGCCCAGAAAGCATACGAAATGCAGGCAAAATCTTACAGAAACGGTACAACAGAACTTCTTGATCTTCGTGATTCAGAAAAATCTTACAATGAAGCTAAACTTGGCCTTCTCAGTAAGAAAATGACTTACATTTCTGCGTTGCTTGATCTTGAAAACACTTTGAACACAACTTTGACTAAATAGGAAATACGGAGGAATAGAAATATGAAAAAAACAGCAAAAACAGCACTTACAGTTGCTTCAATCATGGCTGCCTTTACATTTGTTAGCTGTGGTGGAAAAAAAGATGCCGCTGCAAAGAACGGTGAGGAAGCTGAGGCAGAACAGATTTTTGCCGTAAGCACACTTACAACTTCTGCAGGAAACCTTGACGACTACCTTGAATTTGGCGGTGACATTGCTTCCGTAAATTCAGTTGCAGTTATGCCTGATCAGGCCGGTAAGGTAACAAACATTCTCGTAAGCGTTGGCGACATGGTTTCAAAGGGTCAGACAATCGCATACGTAAACCCATTGAGAGTTGGTGCAGTTTACAACGACAACCCTGTTAACTCTCCAATTTCTGGACGCATTACTTCTCTTCCTGCAACAATCGGTTCAACTGTTTCTCAGGCTTCTCCATTGGCTACAGTTGCCCGCACAGATGACCTTGAAGTTAAAATCAACATTGCAGAACGCTTTGTAAGCCGCATTTCAGACAGACAGAGTGCAACAGTAACTTTTGATGCATATCCAAGCGTAGAATTTGCCGCAACTGTTTCTGAAGTAAGTCCAGTTCTTGATACTACAACCCGTACAATGGGCGTTAAGCTTCGTTTCAACAAACCAGATCCAAGAGTTAAGGTTGGTATGTACGGTCGTGTAAAGCTTGTAACAGAATCAGTTAAAAATGCAATCGTAATTCCAACTTCAGCAATCGTTGTCAGAGACAAAAAGAATTACCTCTTTGTTGTTGAACCTCATTCAGAAAAAAAATCTTCTGTAAAACTCGTTCCAATAACAGCAGGAATTACAGTTGATAACGTTACAGAAATTGCAGAAGGCCTCAAGGCTGGTGACGAAATCGTAGTAAAAGGTATGTCACTTTTGAACGACGGTTCAAAGGTAAATATCGTTTCAACAAGCAAATAATTAGGTGGTGGTGGTTTCGAGGGCCTCAACCACCGCAATTTGATAAACAGTTATGAAAATGGTGGTTGAGCTTGTCGAAACTACCATATTCCCAAATAATTTTCGGAGTTTTATATGACATTTTCTGAAAAGTGTGTAAATAAACCAGTAACAACCCAGCTTCTCTTTGTCCTTGCAATCATTCTGGGTATTTTCTGTACAACACAGCTTCCGGTTGATATGTTTCCAGAAATGGACCTTCCATACATGCTGGTTTTTACTCAGTATGACGGTGCAGGTCCAGAAGAAGTAGAACAGAGCGTTACTTCAACATTGGAAAGTACACTTTCTGGCGTTTCGGGGCTCAAAAAGCTTCAGTCACGCTCAATGGGTGGTATTTCTCTTGTAATTCTTGAATTTAACTATGGTGTAAACCTTGATGCAGCAGGTGGTGATGTCCGGGACAAAATCGACCTTGTGCGAAACTATCTGCCAGAAGGGGCAAATTCTCCAATTTCCATGAAAATGGACCCTTCCATGATGCCAATCATGATGCTTTCATTGCGTGGTAGCCGTACTCCAGAAGAGCTTCGTGCCTTTGCTGAAGATACAATCAAGCCTCGTCTTGAACAGGTTGACGGAATTGCTTCTGCAAATGTTTCAGGTGGTCGTGAAAAATCTGTAAATGTAGACATTCCCCGTGACCGTCTTGAAGCTTACGGACTTACAATCAGCAATGTTGCTCAGATGATTGGTATTCAGAACATTCAGTCATCAGGCGGTACAATTACTTCCGGCGATACAAACTATACAATCAAAAACGATGGTAAATACAAATCCCTGGATGACCTTAAAAATACTGTAATTTCATACAAGGTTGGCAGCGACTATGCAATGCGTACAGTTCGCCTCCGTGACATTGCAGATGTTTATGAAGGTTACAAGGATGTTTCAACTTTGGCTTACCTTGACGGTGAACCTTGTGTAATGATTATGCTTCAGAAACAGTCTGGAAAGAACTCTGTTCAGGCTGCAAAAAAGGTACGTAAGGCAATTGAAAACCTCAAGAAAGAGCTTCCAAAGGATGTTGAAATCGTTGAAACTTCAAACACAGTAGACATCATTTCTCAGACAATCAGCGAAGTTGTTGGTTCTGTAATTCAGGGAGCTTTGCTTGCCATTGCCGTACTTTTCATCTTCTTGCGTTCCATGAAGTCTACACTTATCGTTGGTCTTTCAATTCCAATCTCAGTAATGATTACGCTTTTGTGTATGTACCTGAAGGGAATTTCCATCAACCAGATTTCCATGGCGGGTCTCTTGCTTGGTATCGGTATGCTTGTAGACAACTCAATCGTAGTTCTTGAAAACATCTATTCTTACATTGAACGCGATACAAAGCCAAAGGTTGCCGCCATTCTCGGTTCTCAGGAAATGGTAACTTCCATTACAGGTTCTACATTGACTTCTGTTTGTATCTTCCTTCCAATGCTGGTATTCAAGAGCAAACTGGGAATGATGGGACAGATCTTCAACGACCTGGCATATACAATCATCTTCTCTTTGATGTCTTCACTTATCGTTGCCATGGCATTGGTTCCTGTTCTCTGTTCAACTTTTGTAAAAAAGAACAAGATTGAAAAGCAGGCTGGAATTGCCTACGGCTTGAACCGTGCCTTCAACAACTTTTTCGACAAGCTTGATGCAAAATATGCAAAGGGCGTAACTTTTGTTCTTCACCACAAGGCTGCCTTCATTGCTACACTGGTTGTTCTTCTCTTCCTTTCATTTGCTGCAATCAAGGTAATCGGATTTATTTTCATGCCAGAATCTGCCGCAAACTCCGTAGCAGTAAAATTTGAACTTCCAGTTGGTACAAAGGTTGAAATTACAGAAGACACTTTGCGCGAATTTGAAGCAATGGCTCTTGAAGATTTGACTGGTATCAAATATACAACTATTTCTGTTGGTGGTTCTTCAATGATTTCTTCATCTTCTGAAACAAACACTGGTACAGTAACCTTTACTCTTTACGAACCAAAGAACCGTTTGCCAGGCTATGACAATGAAAAATCTGCAAAGGCAAAGCTTAGAAAATACTTCACAATGTTCCCTGGAACTGCCGTAAGCTTTAATGCAAATGCCAACAGCGCTTCAAGTTCTTCTGGTGTTTCCGTTGACATTCGTTCTGATGACCTTGAACTGGTTAAATCAACTGCCCGTGCAATCAAGGAGCTTCTTGAAACTCAGGCAACCGACCTCGTATCAGAAGTTTCATCAGACTTGAAGGATGGTCTTCCACAGGCAAACGTTGTATTTGACCGTGACCGCATGCAGGAATTTGGACTGAACATTTACAATGTTGGTGCTGAAATTGCAGGTGTAATCGGTGGTAAAACTGCCAGCCGCTTTACAAAAAACGGTGACGACATCGATGTAATTGTCCGCATTTCTGAAAAGGACAGAACCCGTCTTGCTGACCTGGATTCAATTTCAATGGTTACTTCAAGCGGTTCAAGAATTCCTCTTTCAAGCTTTGCACACATTGAAGAAACTCAGGCTCCTGTAACAATTTTCCGTCAGAATCAGGCCCGAATCATTCACGTAACTGCAAAACCACTTCCAGGACTTTCAATTGGTGACGTTCAGGCACAGGTTGTTAAGCTCATTGACGAAAACATCCTTAAGGAAGACGGTGTTACAATCGGCTATTCAGGTGATATGGCAGACATGATGGAAGCCGTTGTGAACTTTGGTATGATCATCATTCTGGCTGCCTTCCTTGTATTTGTTGTAATGGCTTCTCAGTTTGAAAGTCTTGTTGACCCGTTCATCGTAATCTTCACAATTCCACTTTCATTCATCGGTGTAATTGCAACTTACGGTCTTACAGGAAACCAGCTGAACCTTGTTACAATCATGGGTGTTCTGGTACTTGTCGGAACAATCGTAAACAACGGTATCGTTTTGGTTGACTACACAAACCTTTTGAGAAAGCGTGGACTTGAACTGGAAGAAGCTTGTATTGAAGCCGCAAGAAACCGTCTTCGCCCAATTCTGATGTCAACTTTGACTACTGTAATTTCTCTTGCTCCAATGGCCTTCTTCCCTGGTGAAGGTTCAACAAACATGCAGCCAATTTCTTTGACTGTATTTGGTGGAATGACCTTTGGTTCACTGATGACACTGTTCCTCATGCCTGCAATTTACTTCATCTTCAACAACCGTCGTCTTAAGAAGGCTGCCAAAAAAGCTGCCAAAGCCAAGGCAAAAGAAGAAAAAAGACTTGCAGCTCAGAAAAAAACTGAGCTTGCTGAAAACTAATCTGGAGGAAGAAAATGGGATACTTGGAAAACATTAAGATTCACGCTGGTGTTCAGAAAAGAGTTGAAATCATCTTCTCTCAGGCCATTGAAGAAGACTTTTTGCAGGAATTCAAGGAGCAGAATGTTGCTGCAAAGTACACTAAGCTCATAAACGTAATGGGTGCAGGCTTTTCCAATCCAAGACTTGGAGACGCAATCTGGCCTCAGCTGAACATGATGTACATAATCTACTGCAGCGAAGAGGACTGCAACAAAATCATCGCAATAGTAGAAAAGCTCCGTGAACAATTCATGGGTGAAGGCATCGCCTGCTTTGTTTCGGAATCAACGGAAGTTTAAAAGCTAAAAATACCACAAAAAAGCACCAATGGTCTCATGAAACCACTGAAAAAGTTCAAAAAATGACACCTTTTTCAGTGACCGCGGGCCTCATTGGTGCATTTTTTTTAAACAATTTTACCAATTATGCTTTATACTTTAATTAAGTGGATATTTATAAAAGTATGTCGGAGTATTACGAGGAGCTTTTTCCCGTAACTCCAGAATTTAAAAAGTTTTATCAGGACGAAACTCAGCATTTGTCCCAGCCTCTGCATCATCTGGGGGTGGGCTGTGGCATTGGTATCTTTGAGCACCATCTTGCCCAGGAAGGTCACGACGTAACTGGCATAGATAATATTCCGGAGCTTCTTGAATCAGCAAACAGAAAACGCCGCACTCAAACTATGTCCCTGAGATATTTTCAGATGTCCACATTGGAAATGGGGCGTTTTCTTGGTAAAGGCTTCTATAACGTAATTACAATTCTTGATGACCGTCTGCTTTTCATTCATGACAAAACCCTGCTTGCAAAATTTTTCTACGATTGCAGACAGCTGCTTTCAGATCAGGGTAAGTTGATTCTTTCAATTCCAAATTTCCATAAATTCACCGGAGAAAAGATTGTTCTTCCGGCTCGGGAAAGCATTCGCTCAAAACTCACTTCAACCATCACAACTTCTGTTTCCGGCGAAAAAATGCTTTTTCAAAAACTGGAGACAGGAAACAGAAAAATCTTCACTGTAACCAGCGACGCACCTGTTCTTCTTCCAAGTGGGGATGAAATCAAAAAAAATGCGGAGAATGCAGGTTTTGCTTCAGTCAAATTTTACAGCGACTTCAACAAAACTCAGTTCTCCGCAGATTCAGACCGGCTGATTGCTGTTTTAAGCTAAGTTTAGTTCAGCTTCCAGCGGTTGCCTTCCTTTGTGAAACGGCTTGCAGGAATTTCAAGAATTCTTCCGTCTTCACCCAGCATTCGGATTACGCGCTTAAGTGGATTTACGTCTGTAATCTTGAAATTTGTGTTGTCGTAGTAAATGTGCTGGCCTTCACTTGGCAATGTTTTTCGGGCTTCTGAATAGCACTTGCACTCGTAGCTCAAACAGCACAAAAGTCTTCCGCACTGTCCTGAAATTTTCATTGAATTGAGGGAAAGGTTCTGTTCCTTTGCCATTTTTATTGAAACCGGAGGCAATTTGTCGCTGATGGAATGGCAGCAATATGGTCTTCCACAAACACCAAGACCACCTATGATTCTGCTTTCGTCTCTAACACCAATCTGACGAAGTTCAATTCTCATTTTGAATACGCTTACAAGGTCCTTTACCAGTTCACGGAAGTCCACACGGTTTTCGCTGGAGAAGAAGAACAGCGCCTTGGATTCTTCCAGAAGAAAGTGAACTGCAACCAGCTTCATGTCCAGACCGTGGGCTGCAACCTTTTCCTTGAATGTGCCGTAAGCTTCAGCTTCTTTTTTTGAAAGCTCCTCGTATTTCTTTAAATCTTCATCATTGGCCTTGCGCTCAACTGTGATTAAATCAGAAGCCTTGATTGCAACCGGATGGTTCACCTTTCCAAGAACATCAGCCATGTCCTTGCCATATCGTGTAGGAATGATTACCCTGTCACCGGCCTTAAGTTCCTTTATGTTTTTTGGAAGCGTCACATAGACGCCTTCACAAGAGTACTGCAATTTTGCACTGTATAAATTTTCAGGATATATGAAGTTGTCCGAATCATCGTTCTGAACTTCATTGTCTTCAAGTCCTTCGAGATTTACGTTCTCGTCGTCCATGTCCTGCTCAAAAATATCGCTCATTTGAACTGTTCCTTTTTTAAAGTTTTTTCAAAAGCACAACGTGCCTTCATTGACTTTCTAGGCTGCCAAAAGATCAATTATCATTCCGTTGATCTCTTCCAGCCTTGCCAGCAAATTTAAATTTTTGCTGTGCATGTAGAGCATGTCCGAGGTAAGCTGATTCAGCTTCTGATCGATTACCTCAACCTGATAGAGGGGCTTTATCACCCTGCCGTTTCTCAACTTGCGTTCTGCTTTTGTATTTATAAAATTATAGTTGGTCTTCACCATGTACCGCATGAACTGGCTGACCTTTTTTCTGTACTTTTCCATGTTTTCAAGGCTCTGAAAATTCTTCAGCTCATCGCCGGCTGTGTCCATGGCATCCTTTAAAAAGTTTACAGCCTCTTCTGTTTCCATGCCAGCAATTTCTGCAGGAAGTCCCTCTGAAAGAAGCTGTGCTGTTTCCTGGGATTTCTGAAAAGCTGAGGCAAAGGAAGTTTTTTTTGTTTTTTCTGATTTTTTTGCTTGAAGAGAAGCCTGTTGCTGTGCGCTCTGGGCTGCTGCAAAGTAAAGTGACTGACTGTTTAATGTAGTCTGCTGACCATTGATTGAACTTATGTCAGCCATTTTTAGATTACCTTGCTTCTGATGGAAAGTTTTTCTGAATGGGCCTTTGAGGCTTCGTCAAATTCTTCCTGATTTTTTATTGCAATACAATGTCCGTGGAAGATTACGTTTTCTTCAATCTCAAGATTTTTTGTGTAGATGTCGCCGATTACAGCTGAAGAAGACAGAAGCTTGATTCCGTTTGGTGCATAAATGTCACCGATTACAATTCCTGCAATAACTGTTGAAAGTGCGGTTACGTTTCCGTTGATTCTGGCTTCACGACCAATGTTCACGTTTCCAGTAGATTCAAGGTTTCCATCAATGTCGCCGTCAACACGGATAAAGCCGTTTGCACGAACGTCACCTGATACAGCGGAGCCTAAACCAATAATCGTGTTAATTGAAGTGTCGTCAGTTAAAAATGCCATAAACCTACTTTGTGATCTTAACGTTTACGTATTTAACAGGGTCAACTACGTCTGAACCGATGTGGATTTCATAGTGAAGGTGAGGACCTGTTGAGATACCTGTGTTTCCGAT
Source organism: Candidatus Treponema equifaecale (assembly GCA_018064905.1). GTDB lineage: Bacteria > Spirochaetota > Spirochaetia > Treponematales > Treponemataceae > Treponema_D > Treponema_D equifaecale. Next base: position 10,654 of record JAGHUJ010000115.1, on the reverse strand, counting down.
TGTTCCGATAACATCTCTCTGTGAAACGAACTGTCCTTTCTTAACGCGGACTGTGTTCATGTGGCAGTAACGTGTGTAGATACCGTGCTTGTGCTTGATGATTACATAGTTACCGAAGCCTGAGTCATAGGTTACTGTTACAACCTGACCATTAGCAGTAGCAAGAATCGGATCTCCTGCACGCCATGTGGAAATGTCCAGCCCCTTGTGAATGTACCAGTTTCCAGAAATTGGATGTGTTGTCTGACCGAATGGCTGTGAAATGTGACCGATACCACCCTTTACAGGCCAGATGTTAGGAATGTCCGCAAAAAGCGTTTCCTGGCTTTCAAGCATTTTTCCAATCTGTTCAATTGGCTGAATTGCACTTTCAAGGTATGAGGTAAGCTGTCTCATGTCGCTGGCTTCTTTTGTAGAACCTGAAACACGGTCCTGAGTGTCAAAAAGTGAGTTCAGGTCGCTGTCAGAAACAGAAGCTTTTGCAATTGTTGAAGACTGGTTGATTCCAAGCAGTGAAAGTGTCTGGGAAAGGGAAGACTTGAATCTTTTGGCAGTCTGAAGCACATTGTTGTTTTCATCACGAAGCTCATCAAAGCTTGCCAGAAGTTCACGGTTTTCCTTCATTGAGCGGCTAAGCTCTTCTGAAATATCTGCATCGTGCTTTTTGAAATATACGAATGAAGAAATTACTCCAACGATGAGAACTGTTCCCAATCCAAGGGCGAATACATTTGTTCTGAAGTTTATGACTTTGCCCTGTGAATGTGGGACAATCATGATTGTAAGTTTACTGTCACAAATATGAAAAAGTTTTACGAAGAATTTGCACACACCGTCCAAAGCACGGCGCAATGCGTTCAAGAGAGAAGCAACAACATTTTTTTCAATTTTTTTGTAATGTCTTGTTTTTGCCAATTCTTATTACTCCAATTTGTTCAGGGTATAAAAACACCTATTGTGATATTAGCATTTTGAATAAATAAATTCAAATTGCTTGATTTCTCAAAATTTCTCTGTTATTCTTAATTATCGACAGAGCAACGGTAAAATTTAGTTGTTCATTGGTTTGAATCATTCCGGATTCTTATCACCTACTATCATATCTTTATTGGAAGAAAGCCATGCAGTTTTTTGATACTCACGCCCACATCGGGCTCATCTACGAAGACCCGATAGAACAGATGCGCGTTATTCAGCAGGCAAAACAAGCCGGCGTAACACGTATCGTAAGCATTAACAATAGTCTCCGCGACTTTAAGAAAGTTTACGCAAATATCAAGTCTCTCTCAGGAATTTATCATGCTGTAGGTGTAGCTCCAGCTGAAGTTATGAATCCTGGAAAGGACTGGGTTCAGACAATCGAAGAAGGTCTCAAACTGCCAAATGTAATTGCAGTCGGTGAGACAGGTCTGGACTATTACAAGCAGTTCGGTGACAAGCGCAGCCAGATTGAACTTTTCATCACACAGCTGGAAATTGCTCAGAAGCATAATCTCCCTGTAATCATTCACAACCGCGATGCCGGAAAAGATGTTTTTGACATTCTTAAGGAACGTATTCCTGCAGCCGGTGCAATTCTTCACTGCTATGGTGAGGATGCGGCTTATGCAAAGATGTGTCTGGATGCAGGACTCAATGTATATTTTTCATTTGCTGGAAATTTAACTTACCGCAATGCAAGAAATTTGCATGAAACTGTTCTCAACATTCCTCACGACAGAATTTTGATTGAAACAGAAAGTCCATTCATGGTTCCTGCAGAATTCCGTGAACGAAAACGCTCTATGCCAGCTTACCTGCCTTCAACAGCAAGGTTTCTTTCAGAAATGCTTGAAGTTCCTCTTGAAGAACTGAGCCAGCTTTTGTGGAAGAACAGCTGCAAGATCTTCAACCTGCCTGAATAAGTTTCTGCCTGTCATTTCGACCGAAGTGGAGAAATCTGCTATAGACCTCTCGACTGGGCTCGAGGTGACAGATATCTTATGACAAATCTTTATCATCCTGTACAAATCGGAAATCTTTCTCTTGCCGGAAACGTGTTTCTTGCGCCTATGGCCGATGTGTCTGACGCAAGTTACCGTTCCATCTGCGCCGATTGTGGTGCAGATTTTGCATATACGGAGCTGATCAGTTCAGAAGCCCTTGTCCGGGACAATCAGAAAACCTTTGACATGATGGTTCGTGCCCCAAATGAAAAAGCCTACGCCGTGCAGATTTTTGGTTCAACTGAAGAAACCATGGCAAATGCTGCACGGGTGGTTCTGGCAAAGACCAGCTGTGAGTGTCTGGACATAAACTGCGGCTGTCCTGTTCCAAAAGTAACCAAAACAGGTGCAGGCAGCGTCCTTACAAGGGAGCCTGAAAAGCTTTACAAAATTACAAAGGCCGTTGTGGAAGCAGTTCAGGGCTATTGTGACCAGCGACCTGACATAAATGGAAATCTTGTGGCATATTCTCAGCCAATTCCGGTTACTGTAAAAATCCGCATGGGCTGGGACTCTCAGCATATCACCTATAAAGACTGTGCTCAGGCCGCATTGGAGGCAGGTGCTCAGGCTATTGCAATTCACGGACGAACAACTGCACAGGGCTATGAAGGAAAGGCCAGCTGGGAAGTAATAAAAGAGCTGGTTGATTTTGTAGGCGGCAGAATTCCTGTCATTGGCAATGGTGACATAAAGGTTCCGGAGGATGCCGCAAGAATGATTCAGGAGACTGGCTGTGATGCGGTAATGGTTGCCCGTGGTGCCAGAGGAAATCCATTTATCTTCACAAAAATCCGGGAGCATCTTACAACCGGCAAAATAACTGAAATTCCATTCAATACAACTCTGGAAGCCGGCTTTAGAGAAATGGCTCTTCTTGTGGAAGCTTTTGGTGAAACTCCGGCCTGTATGAAGATGCGTGGCCGTTTCAGCAATTATGTAAAAGGTTTTGACGGAGCAAAGGAACTGAGATTAAAGATTGTTCAGGCAAAGACCGTGGCAGATTTTCAGGAAATTTTCAAACCTTATCTGTAGCAGAATCTGTCTAAAAAACAGCAGAAACCTTTACTTTCTTGTAAAAATTCTGAAATGACTTTACTATATTATTATGGGAATTTTTCAGGCAATTACAGACTTACTAGAATCAATTTTTATGAGCTCATCACCAGAAGTAAAAAAGAAGAATGAGCTTAAGAAAATTGAAGCCGAACTGAAAAATCTTCCTTCACAAATCTACAAGAACGGAATGCTTCAGCCAAATTTTGCCGAGCTTTTCCGAATTCTCTACGAAAACACCAAGCCAATTGATGACATTCTTTCTTCCACAATAAATTCAGAAAATTCTGCCAGAAACAAAATGTTTGAAAATCAGCTGGTGGTTACAGGGTTCATGTCCGAAACTCAGGACAAAATTGAATCCCTTGAATTTGACAACAGAAAGAAAGCTGTGATTGATTCAGATTTGCCGCTGAACAAAGTGCTGGAATCACAGAAACACACTCTGGAAACTATTTTAAAGCAGATCAACGCACCGGAATTTGCAAAGATCGACAGCACAATTTCAAAATTGCATCAGCTGGTGGACATCTGTCGTTACAACTACATCAACGTGCTCAAAGTTTTTGATCCTGATTTTGACGGAATCGCTTCATCTTCATTTGGAATTGTAAGTGCCGCCGCTGCTGAACTGGTGGAATCCCAGATGCGGGACCTCTATTATATTCTTGGAAATTTTTCCATTGATTCTGCAGAAGTCCGGGCGATTGTTGCACTTAAGCAGCTGAGCACAGGAAATGCCCTTTCAGAAAAGGAACAGAGCGACATTGTGGCCCATCTTAAGAAAATTAATTCTGTCTTTGGCAAGTACCTTACTCCTGATGTGATCAAAAAAGTCATCTGCCTTGGAAAAAAGGATCCTGCCGCAACTCTGGAAACAATGACCTATCGCTCAAATTCCCTCAAAAATTTCACGGAATATTTCCAGAACAAATTCAACGGAGACTCAGAGAGAATCAAGGGCGAAATCAAGGATTACAATGTTTCCTTTGAAATCAAAAAGCTTTTTGAAGGCAAGGAATTGTTTGAGCTTAAGGGCTATAACTCCGAGACAAATGATATTCTCAGAAAAAGCACACCTTATTCCTTTACATGGATAACACCGGTTCAGCTGATCAAAACATTTATGAGCGTCTATCTGAATGAATCTGTTATGGGCGTTATGAACAACATTGTAATCGAAGGCTTCTTCAACAATCCTTCATATAAATCAGAATTCTCGGCAATGGTGTATTACTGTGACGAAATAAACGAAAATATCAAAAAATTTGAAGATTCATTTGACCGCGGTAAACAAAATGATCAGGCTGAAATAGTCGGTCTCATCAGGGACAGCCGCAAGGACACCGATTTCCTAAAAAAAGTAGGTGCCATGGTCGATAATATCAATGCGCAGGCTCAGAAACTGGTTCAGGAAAGTGCCAAGGGAGTCTATGACATTTACGTGAACATGGGCGAAATGATTCTTGATGCAAAGAAGTCCAAGTCCGACGTGGTTTCAAACATTAAGGTTCTGCTTACTTCTTCAAGAAACAGAGATGGTTCTGGAATGATTGAGCAGCAGTATGAAAACTGGAAGCTGTTCCTTAAAGTTATGAAGAATTATGCAATCATTGGAGAAATAGAGAAGAACAATGACTAATGACAATTCAGTTGATTTTGAAAATTCAGAACTCCAGGACGTTGTAACTCAGTACGAAAAGAAAATTTACGATTTAAAGCAGCTTCTGGAAATTTCCCGTTCCCTGTGTTCAACTCTGGAATTTTCAACTCTTATTGAATCTATTCTCTACACCTGCATGGGCCAGTTCCGCGTGCTTGGAGCAGGTGTTTTTGTACTTGATGCCCTTGATTCAGATACATTTCTGCTTGGTTCAAACTACAGCGGAATGGACATTGATCCAGGCGTTTCTTACTTGATTCCGTCAAAAAATCCGCTCATTCATTTTTTGGAAACAGGAACAGGTCTTTTTACTCTGCCGGAGCTTTCTGAGCTGGTTCCATATGGAACTGACATTACCGTGATTTCTTCACTCAGGCCTTCTCTGATTGTTCCTCTAAAGCAGCACAACCATCTGAACGGAATTCTGGTTCTTGGTGAAAGAATCACTCTTTCTGAGGACTCCGGCTACAGTGATTACGAAAAAGAACAGATTGAAGACATTGCTTCCCTTGCTTCCATTGCAATCAACAATTCGGCACTGCTGGAGCGCTCTTCCACTGACATGATGACTCATCTTAAGCTTAAGTATTTCTTCTATAATGTGCTTACGGACAAGCTGGATGCTGCCATGGCAAATGACGGTCATGTTTCGGTGATGATGTTCGACATTGATTTTTTCAAGCGCTTCAACGATACCTATGGACACGCCTGTGGTGACTACGTTCTTCAGACTGTTGCAAAGATGATCAAATCTTCTGTACGAAGTCAGGATCTGGCGGCAAGATACGGTGGTGAGGAATTTACGGTTCTTCTCAACGATACTGACCGTGATGATGCGGTTACGGTTGCAGACAGAATCCGCAGCAAAATCGAACAGTATGACTTCAACTATGAAAATCAGCATGTGAAGGTTACCATTTCTATTGGTGTTGCCACTTATGACAGCAATCTGAATCCTGTTACAATGCCAAAGCTTCTGGTGGAGCAGGCTGACCAGGCCCTTTACGTTTCAAAAAGAAATGGACGAAATCGTGTAACCTTTGCGGATCCTAAGTTGATTTCAGAAGTGAAGGTTGACGACTAAAAATATGAATATTCTAAGAAAACCATTCAGATACACCTACTTAAAGGCAACAATGTATATTATTCTTGCCAATATTCTGGTGTTCTTCTATTTTAACAGCTTCAATGTGTTCAATTTGAATGAGTATGCCTTTGCCCTGAATCCTGCCGGATTTATCTTCAGCAAATTTCTGTGGCAGCCGCTTACTTATATGTTTCTTCACGGCGGATTTCAGCATCTTTTCTTCAATATGCTGGGTTTGCTTTTCTTTGGTATTTCCGTGGAGAAGGCGCTGGGAACAAAAGAATTCCTTCTGATGTATTTTTGCATCGGAATTTTGAGCGGACTTTTTTCTGTTTCGCTGTATTATTTTTCGGGGCTGTACTATGTTTCCCTCATTGGTGCCAGCGGTGCCATTTATGGGATTTTGTTTTCATACGCTGTAATTTTTCCACGCTCAGTCATTTATATCTGGGGAATAATTCCGGTACCTGCGCCTGTTCTGGTGCTGGTTTACGCTCTGATTGAATTCTTCAGCCAGTTCCTGTCTTCTTCAAATGTTGCCCATTCAGCTCATCTTGCGGGCTTTGCTTTTGCCTTCCTTTATTTTGTTGTGAGAATGGGCGTGAATCCAATAAGAATTTGGAAGGATAATTGGAAGCAAAGATGAAACCTAAATCGATTTTAGCTGTTATAGTTTTAGTGGCGGGAATCATGGGCTTTGCTCAGGATGTGTCTCTTGAAAACAGCGTTCGTTTCTATATGTGGGCTTCAACTGAAATTTATCCAGGAATTGAGAAGCCTATGGCAAAGGACGACATAACTTCTGTGGCAGTTAAGAAAATTCGTCAGACCGCACCGTTTATTCTGGAAGGAATGGTTTACGGCTGGAATTTTGGTTACACTCCATACGACAAGGCAAGGAAGGTTCAGGAAATATTTGATTTTTCGCCGATCCAGGCTTTCACAGCGGAAGAAACTGCTTCAATTCGCTATGAAAAATCCTGGATAAAGGACCAGAGGCTTAATGTTTGGGTTGAATTTGACCGTTCTGACAGCCAGAAATTGCGTTATAATTCATGGAAATCCATAAAGCATCCGAACATTAAAGGGATTGGATATGCTCCCTTGTCTGAAGGCTTTGAGGGAATTCAGAAGGCTTGTGCCGAGGCTCTCAAACAGGCGGTAAGAGAATACGAAAGGAAGCATATTAAAAACAAACCAAAGGAAGTCTTGGGAAAGGCCTTGTTGAGCCATCCGCCTTTAATCGGAGTAAATGCAGGCAGATATATGGTTACCCTTGATTTTTTTATGGAATCAGATAAAATAGTAGAATATAAGACATTCTAAAATTGTAATTTGAATGACTTTGTTCGTGGAGGACGAAATGAAAAAGATTTTTGCTGTATTGACTGCTTTATTGTGCTTTGCTGGTTTTGCATTCGCTGACGAGGTTTCTGATCTTCTTAAGGAACCACAGGACAGCACTACAAGAACAATCGTTCCAGAGGAACAGCACACTGTAAACAAAACTGCAAAAGTAATGATTGAATATACACCGCTCGTTGACGAAGTTCACATCTATTATACTTGTATGGCAGTTTCTTATGATCAGGGTGAAGCAATGAATACTGTTATGGCTTGTCTTAACGATTTCAAGACACAGAATCAGTACTATGCTTACAAGTACCTCAGAAAAGATTCTGTTAAGTACTTTAAGGACGATAAGAACCTCAGATGGGCTACATATTCGTCTTACGTTAAGTTCAACCGCTAATGCTTGCATAAATCTAACAACGAGCCGGCTTCTAAACGGGGCTGGCTCAAAGTTTTTATAGGGATAAACAAAGGATAAATAAAATGGATATTCAGAACATAATCAAAAACCTTCATCCGCTTGAAATCAAAGTTCTTCTTAAATATGGACAGAAGGATGAACTTAGCTCAGAAAAGCTTCAGAAAGAATTGGACTATAAGGAAGGTCATGCAAATCAGGCCTTCTCATGGTTGGGTGGAAAAGACCTTCTTTCTGTTGTAAGCAAGACACCACATACTTTCTATGAAATTACTGATTTGGGCCGTTCTTATGCAAAAGATGGTCTTCCAGAAGAAAAAATCGTAAATTTCGTTAAGGCAAACGGAGCAAAGACTCTTCCAGAAATTGCTGCTGGAACTGGTCTTGAACAGAAGGATGTAGGTTCTGCATTCGGTCAGCTCTCAAAGGCTGGTCTTCTTAAGATGAATACAGAGAAGATGGCTGAATATACTGGCGCTGAACTCCCTGAAAACTTTAAGATTGCTAAGGCCTTGTTTGAAAAGGCAGCAGCTGCAGAAAATGGTCAGCTGGACAATTCTTCATTGAGCAAGGATGAACAGGCTGTAATCGTAAACTATGCAAAGAAACGTGGTGCTGCTGATTCTCCATTCAAAATCATCGAGCGTGAGACTGTTCTCTACAAGCTTACTGAAAAAGTTAAGGAAGTTGTTGAAGGACTTAAGACAGCCGGAATTACTGGAAACGAAATCGGTGAAGTTACACCAAAAATGCTTGAAACTGGTGACTGGAAGAAAGGCACATTCCGTGGATACAATATTTCTATTCCACCTGCTCGCATCATTCCTGGCCGCACAAATCCATATGTACAGTTCCTTGAACATGTAAAGGACAAGCTTTGTTCACTTGGTTTCCAGGAATATGATGGTCCACTGGTAGAAACAGAATTCTGGAACGGCGATGCCTTGTTCATGCCACAGTTCCACGCAGCCCGCGATATTCACGACGTATACCGCATCAAAAATCCAACTCACGCAAAAGAAATTGAAGAACCTTGGCTTTCAAATGTTGCTGCTGCTCACAAAGACGGTGGAAACACAGGAAGCCGCGGCTGGAACTATGACTTTGACCATGAATTCACACGCCGCCTTGTTCTTCGTTCACAGGGTACAGTTCTTTCTGCACATCAGCTGCACAAGGCAGAAATCCCAGGTAAATACTTTGGTATTGCCCGCTGTTTCCGCTATGACAAGGTAGATGCAACACACCTTTCTGACTTCTATCAGACAGAAGGTATCATTGCTGGTGAAGATGTAAACTTGCAGACTTTGCTTGGTATGCTTGAAATGTTTGCCAAGGAAGTTGCTGGTGCTACAGAAGTTAAATATGTTCCAGGTTACTTCCCATTTACAGAACCATCTGTAGAAGTTCACATCAAGCACCCTGTTTTGGGTTGGTTTGAGCTTGGTGGTGCCGGAATTTTCCGTCCAGAAGTTACAAAGGCTCAGGGACTTGATTGTCCTGTTCTGGCTTGGGGTATGGGTATTGACCGTATGGCACTCATGGCTCTTGGTCTCAACGACTTGCGTGAACTTTTCTCAGAAAACATTGAGGAAGTTCGTCTCAGAAAAGCTAAGTTCTAATGGATTTTTCACTTGAAAATTTCTTAAAGAATGTTGTTGTAAGCTTCCCCGAGGTATTCACTGCAAAGGATGTGTTATATCTGCTCAGGTCTCTTGGGCATGATATAACGCTGGAGGAAATCACCTATTTTCTGGACACAGATCCAAGGGTTTTCTCACTGCAGCACAAAAAATACATAACTCGGGCCGGAGCATTCACCAATCAGATTTTCAGCATTCAGCTTACCCAAAAAGAAATCGAACAGCAGGTTTTCATTCCTGGGGATCGTTGTATGCCTTTTGTTGATGGTGAAAGATATTCCTTCGCTTTGAATTTTGAATACAAAGGCAAACGCCTTAAACCTGCCACATTGGAGCTGGATAAAAGTTCCGCTTTGGATTTGTTCACCCTGTACGGTGAGGAATATTCGGCTCAGTATGTGGCTTCAGATCCTGCCAGCGAAAAATTTCACATTGCAGAAAATGATTTTGAGCTTCCACCACGGGTTGTGCTTTCCGGCTATTCACTTAAAGAAATTTTTAAGGACGTAGACTTTAAGCTGGGTGACCGACTTGTGGCCAGTGTCAAAAACTGGGCTGAAGGAACGGTAACAGTGTTTCCATTGGTAGAAAATCGCGAAACACCTTTTTCAATCACCGAAATGGACTTTGAGCGCCAGAAGTGGAATGAAATGCTTGAAACTGCCTTGCTGGAAAGCTTTGAGAAGATGGGTCCTTGTTCCTGCATTGAAGAACAGCTTGCAAATGTTTTCTACGAAAATTGCTCAAAGCTTTGCATAATCAAGTGCGGAAGCATCCATGAATTTCTGGCATCATCAAAAAAAATCGGAATAGAATATTTTGGAGTGGAAACCCGTCTTTGGCGCAAGGGTGAAGAAATTCCTGCAGTTGGTGGCTGGAACATGAATACTTATGGTGCCGGAACTGAAGGAAACATTTCTTATTTTGCAATGCCTGACTTCCTCATCGACAGCTTTATAAAGGATTTTCACTATGCCAAAAAAAATGAAATCCATGAGCTAATGGAAACTATTGTTCCAAAAACCGTGGTTCTTACTCCACCAGAAAGAGATGAGCTCCTGCAGGAAATAAAAAATAGAAATGAACGAATCGCAGCAAAGTACAACTGGTTCGCCGACCATGCCTTTGGTGCAATCCGTCACAAGGCGCTGGAACTTTATTCAAAGGTGGAAACTTTTGTGTCCGACTTTGATTGCAGTGACAAGGAATTCAAGGATCTTCCGCAGCAGGAACTGGTGACTCTTTCCCAGCTTTTTACACATATTTCAAGAATTCTGGAAATTACCAGCAACGAAAATGATTGTGGAGATGACGAAATTTACGCAATGCAGCTTTCTCTTGAAGGAATGGAAGCAAACTTTGAGGAAATCAGGCCTTTGATTGCTTCTGCATTGGATAAGCTCAGAAAAAATCGCTTCAATGTCATCTAATCTTTGGTAAATCTTATTC
>JAGHUJ010000216.1 GCA_018064905.1 Candidatus Treponema equifaecale | reverse complement strand
GCTCTGTAGTTGAATGTAACTTTTACTTCAGCAGAAGCGAAAGATGCTGCCAAAGCTGCAACTGCTACTGCGCTTACGATTTTTTTCATTTTAAAAAATCCTCCTTTTTTTCTAGGAAATTTAAACCAACAATTTAAATTCATACGAAAATTGGAGAATTTTATGGTCAAAATTTGGGGATTTGGATTTGTATTTTTCTGTCGTGAAATTTGGTGGATGGGTGCGAAATTTTCAAAGCGTGATGTTTTAAGTTGTTTTTTTGATTGCTGAACTGTTTTTTTGCGGACTGTGCTGATGGGGTTTCTGCTTTTTGTGAAGCGCGTGATGTTTTTGTTTTGTATATAGAAATATGGCTTTTCTCAGATATATATACATTTTTGGAGATTTGGATGTAGGTTTGCTCTTGGATATGTATATATTTTTTTGATTTTCGCGGATATATATACATTTTCTGGAATTGAGTTGTGGAGTTGATCTGGATTTTGTATATATTTTTTTGTTTTTCTTGGATATATATACATTTTCTGATTTGGCTTCTGCTTTTTTTGGGTGAGATTGTATACATTTTTTTGGATTTGCCCATTTTTGGATTGCTTTGATTTTGTCTACGCCGGATAGGAGCCCCTTTAGTTACCTTGCCCTTCTGGCTTCGACTGGCTTTACCAGCAGGGCAAGGTAATGAGGGTTACCGAAGGGCGGATAGCCGGAACAACTTGATGATGTTTTCGTCCTTTTTTTTCTTGCCTTAAATAGGAAAATTTACTAACCTTGTTTATAAACTGCATTAAATGGTAATAAATGTACTTTTTTGCGTTAAAATAGGAGAATTGCAAAATGAAAAAATTGGCTTTGGCTTTAATGGCTGTTGTTGCTGGTGCTTCTGCTTTTGGTGAAGTTAACTATCGCTTCACAAATAAGGTTTCCTCTGACACTATGAATATTCGTCACATTGATGGAAAATACAATGATCCGACAAATGAAAGAAGACATTCTGTAAACAGAGAATTCCTGGCTAAAAGTGAAATTGATGACAAATCTTCTCACACAGACACGCAGTTCCTTAATGTTGATGATGAATTCAAGGCTGAACTCAAAACTTCTAAAATCGATGCCATGATTAAGGCAAAATTTGCTTTTGGTGATCTTACTAATGACGGTGACTATGGCTTTAAATGGAAGTCTGAAATTGAGGACTGGTATGTTGAATATCGTCCATTTGATTCTATCACTTTCGGTTTCCATGATGCTATTTACATGGACGGTTCTTATCTTCCAATTTATGATGACAATCTTTATTCTGGCAACATTGGTTCTGAAGGTATCACTGGTGTTTATCGTCCTGCTGCTCTTAAAGGTGCACTTCGCCTTGCTGTTACTACTCCTTTTACTGCTTCAAGAGCGAATTATGTTCTTTCTGATGAAGATCATGAAGATGTAGGTAAAGTCAATCACACTTTCAACACTGGCGTTGGTGCAATTTATACTGCCAGATATTTCCAGTTCGGTGCTACTGTTCAGGATTTGTTTGACGGTAATGAACGCAGAATCGGTATGTATGTAAATTTCCCTGAGCTTTTTGGAAATGTGAAGGAAATTTCTGTTGGTGGTGGTTTTGCTCACTCTGCTGACGGCTGGATTCACGGTTATGGTGGAAATTCTACTTTCTCTGATTACACTTATTTTGGTGGCGTTAATGGCAAAAACATTATGAATGCTTACTTCACTTACAATGGCAAATCTGTTATCAACGCTGAAATGGTTTACAATCTGGATTCTAAAGGAAATAATTACTGGGATTTCTATACTGCTGCTTCTGTTCAGTTCTGGATTTCTTCTCCTCTTTCTATCACTATTGTTGGAAAACTTGTCACAGATATTGATGCTCCAAAGGACAAAGATCTTGAAAACATCTACGCTGCTGAAGGTCGTTTGAACTTTAAGGCTAACAAGCAGAATGAATTCCAGGCTGGTGTAAAGGCTGATTTCTTTGACGGCAACTCAAGAATCTGCTTCCCTGTTTACTGGAAATATACTTTCTAATTCTTACAATTTTTTCTCGTAATTGATTATGGCTCCCTTTGTGGAAGCCACTGAAAAACCTTCATTTTTGTCACCTCGACCGTAGTGGAGAGGTCTATAATTCA
>JAGHUJ010000012.1 GCA_018064905.1 Candidatus Treponema equifaecale | reverse complement strand
CCGTCTTCCTGTAAAGGGACTTAAGCTCAACAGTCTTCAGCATTACTTCAAGTATGTTTTTGTTCCTGCAAGAAAAGGAAAATCTGTAACTGAAATCAGATATGTTTCCGATAATTATATAAAGGCAATTCAGGTTCAGGAAGAACAGGATATCGTCTACTACTATTTCAACAGAATTGACGGATTTTGGATGGTCAATATCCCAAAAATCGATGAATAGTTGACGGAATTTAACTGAAATTAAAGTTGCTTTTTAAATTCTTTTACTTTATAATTTTTATGATGTGAATAAATTTCACTTTTCTTAGGAGGATTTTCTAAATGAAATCTTTAAAAAAAGTTGCCGGTTCGGTATGTGCGCTTTTGATTGCTTTTGGAGCAACAGCTCAGTCTAACAAAACAGAAACATCTGCTGAAAAAGACTATTTGAGCAGTGTTGAAGATGTTGTTATCACAGAATTGGCAAATTCTGAAGAAAGAGATAATAAGCTTGTAGCACTTCAGTATCTTGAAAATGCAGTAGAAGAAGGTCGCTGTACACCAGATATGCAGGTTGCGCTTGATTCACTTGCTGGAGAAGGAATCACTTCTCAGGCTCGTACAAATGGCCGTCTTATGAACAACTATCCTGATATCCGTGCAAAGGCATGTGAGCTTTTGGGAAAGGTTGCAACACCTGAATCAAAGAATTCACTTACAAAGATTGCTCTCGCAGATAATGAACCAATGGTTATCACAGCTGCAGTTCGTTCTTTGGGTGATATCGGAATGAACGACAATGATGATGTTACAGCAACAATTGCATGGGCACAGAAGAAAAATGCTGTTCTCAACCCTACTTCATCTTTGGCTCTCGAAGTTTTGATTGCTTATGAAAAGCTTGCTGACAGCGTTCAGGATAAAAGCGCTATGATTCAGTCAGTTGGTGCAATTGCAACAAACTACAACTATGTAACACCTGTTAGAACACGTGCTCTTGAACTTCTTAAAAAGCTTCAGGGTTCTGGCTCTAACTCAAAGAAGTCTAATAAAGACGCAAAATAAGTTCATTTAGATTTTTCTAAAAGGCGGAGCCGCTTGGTTCCGCTTTTTTTATAGTTTTAAACATAAGTTCAGGTGGCATTATGGAACCGATAATCTTAGCTTCATCATCTCCCCGCAGGCAGGAAACCTTAAAAATGCTCAATATTCCTTATCAGGTGATTCTTTCTGAATGCGATGAATCTTTTCCTGATGATATGGAACGCAGCAAGGTTCCGGAATATGTTGCTTTAAACAAATTGAAGGCTGTTGTGAAAAGCTATACACAGGATCATGAGATTCCGTGGATTCTTGCGGCTGATACAATGGTGCTTCTGGATAACGAATTGCTGGGAAAACCTGAGAATTATGAGGAGGCTGTGGCCTATCTTCAGCGGCTGCAGGGGCGTACACATCAGGTGATTACGGGTCTTGCCCTTTTTAATGGTAGGCTTATGTATACGGCCAGCAGAAGTTCAGTGACAAATGTTACTTTTGCACCTATGTCAGCGGAAGAAATTGACTGGTATGTTGGTACTGGTGAATGGCATGGTGCTGCCGGCGGTTACAGAATTCAGGGGCTTGCTTCATGTTTTATCAGCAAGATTGAGGGAACAAACTCTAATGTTGTCGGCTTGCCTATTTCTGAGCTTTATGATATGCTAAAAGAACAAGGTTATTCTTTTTTGGAATAAACTGAGTCGAGTCCTATGGAATGCTGTGTGCAGGAAACAGGATTTGTAAATCTTCCGGGCACTTTATGTGCTGCGAGAAACAGAGAACGGTGGAAAGTTAATCGAATTTTTTAACTTTTCCGGTGAAGGAGAAACTCTATGGCAGTAGTAACCATGAAGAGTTTGCTTGAATCTGGTGTACACTTTGGTCATCAGGTAAAGCGTTGGGATCCACGCATGAAGAAGTATATCTTCGCAGAACGCAATGGTATCCATATTATCGACTTGCAGAAGACAATCGCTTCTATCAAAGACAGCTACGAAGCTGTTCGCAAGATTGTTGCTTCTGGAAAATCAGTTCTTTTCGTAGGAACTAAAAAACAGGCTCAGCAGGCTATCGCAAAAGAAGCAGAACGCTGTGGCATGTACTATGTAAACAACCGCTGGCTTGGTGGTATGCTTACAAACTTCTCTACAATCAAAAAATCACTTCAGAGACTTAAGAAAATCGAAAAGATGGAAGTTGACGGAACTTTCGACAACCTTACAAAAAAGGAAGTTTCTAACCTCCAGAAAGAAAAGGCAAAGCTCGAGAAGAACCTCGGTGGTATCAAAGAAATGAAGGAACTCCCAGGAGTAATCTTTATCATCGATACACACAAGGAACAGATTGCTGTTGCTGAAGCTCGCCGCATGGGAATCCCAGTTGTAGCTGTTGTAGATACAAACTGTAACCCAGACGGTATTACATATCCAATCCCAGGTAACGATGACGCTATCCGCGCTATCAGCCTCTTCACTTCTATCATCGCTAACGCAGTTGTAGAAGCTAACAACGAAGAAGGTCTCAAGATCATCGAAACTCTTGGTGATGAAGATGACGTTGTAACAGACGCTTCAACAAAGAAAGATGACGAGGAAATCGTTGACTATTCAAACTACACTCCTTCTGAACCAAAAGAAGAAGCTGCAGCTGAAGAAGAAGAAGACCTCGAAGAAAAATTCACAAAATAAATAAAATGCGGTCCTGATTTCTTTCAGGGCCGTAAACATAGGAGCTATAATTATGGCATTTACAGCTGCTGATGTAAAAGCATTGCGCGAAGCTACTGGTGCTGGTATGTTGGATTGTAAAAAAGCTCTCCAGGATACAAACGGTGACATCGCTGAAGCTGAAAAACTCTTGAAAGAAAAAGGTCTTGCTGCAATGGCTAAGAGAACTGACCGCGCCGCTGGTGAAGGTCGTGTAGTTATTAAGCAGGAAGGAAATAAGGTTGCTATCGTTGAAGTTGTTTGTGAAACTGACTTCGTTGCTAACAACCCAGATTTCGTTGCAGTTGCTGAAAAAGCTGCAGAAATCACACTCAAATGTGGAACAGATGAAATCACAGACGAACACAAGGCTGCAATGGAACCAGCTCTCGTTAAATTCCGTGAAAACATCTCTGTACGTCGTGCTGCTTGCATTGAAGTTCCAGCTTCTGGCGTTGCAGGTACATATGTACACTCAGACAACAAGACTGGTGCTGTAGTAGTTGTAGACGGTGCTTCTTCTGATGAAGTTAAGACATTCGCTAAAGACTGCTGTCTCCACTTGGCTGCATTCACACCAGCTTATATCACAAAGGCTGATGTTCCAGAAAGCTACATCAATGAACAGAAAGAAATCTTTGCTGCTCAGATGGCTGCTGACGAAAAAATGGCTTCAAAACCACAGAATGTTAAAGATGGTATCCTTCAGGGTAAAATCAATAAACTTCTCGCTGAAAGCTGTTTCGTAGATCAGGCTTTCGTAAAAGACGACAAAGTTACAGTTGCTAAGAAACTTGAAGAAGTTAGCAAGGCAGCTGGAAGCAAACTTTCATTCGGAAAGATTGCTCTCTTCGTTCTTGGTAAATAATTTTACCTGAAAGAAGCGGTCAGACTATGATTTTCTGACCGCTTTTTTAGTTTTACTCAATTAAAATTATTCAATTCAAATAGGAGAATAATAGTATGGCATTTGATGCAAAATCAAAAATGGAAAAAACTCTTGAAGGTTTCAAAAACGAAATGAACACAATCCGTACAGGTCGTGCATCAGCTTCAATCTTTGACAAGGTACGCGTTGATTACTACGGAAACAAATCACCTCTCAATCAGGTAGCTACAATTTCTATTCCTGAAGCTCGTACAGTAGTTATCTCTCCATTTGACAAATCACTTATTTCAGAAATTGAAAAAGCAATTCAGGTTGCTGATTTGGGACTTAATCCATCAAACGATGGTAAAGCTATCCGTATTTCTATCCCTGCCCTCACTGCAGACCGCCGCAAGGAATTGGTAAAGCAGGCTAAAGGAATTGCTGAAAATTATAAGACAACAATCCGCAATGTTCGCCGTGATGGAAACGATGATCTTAAAAAACAGCAGAAAGCAGGTGAAATCACTGAAGATCAGCTTAAGAAAGAAACTGATGACCTTCAGAAGCTTACAGATAAATTCGTTGCAGACATTCAGGCTGTTTGTGATGCAAAAGAAAAAGAAATTCTTGCTTAATAATGACAACTGAAGAAATTATTGCCCGCGGAGTTCCTGAACATGTTGGTATCATCATGGACGGTAACGGTCGATGGGCAAAAAATAGAGGCTTAGCTCGCACCGCAGGTCACAAGGAAGGTTTGACCTCCGCTAAAAAAATTGTGGCTGCGGCCGCAAAGCTTGGCATCAAATACGTTACTTTATATACGTTCTCTACAGAAAACTGGAAACGCGCTCAGGAAGAAGTTGGTTTTTTGATGAATCTGATTCGTGGCCACCTTCGTGCTGAATTTGAGTTTTATAAGAAAAATGGTATCCGCGTTTCTCACATCGGTGATCTTGCAGGATTGCCGGAAGATGTTCAGAAAGAAATCATAAACGCAAAGAAAGACACTGAAAATTTCACAGGTACAACATGTATTCTTGCCATAAATTACGGCAGCCGTGATGAAATTGTTCGTGGTGTCAAAAAAATAATTGAATCGAATACAAAGGCTGAGGATGTGACAGAAGATCTCATCACAGCTTCATTAGATACAGAAAATGCACCTGCTGTGGATCTGCTTATTCGTACCGGCGGTGAGCAGAGATTGAGCAATTTTATGCTGTGGCAGTGCGCTTATGCAGAGTTTGTCTTTACAGATACGCTTTGGCCGGATTATAATGAAGAAGAGTTTTTTAAAGATATTGAGAAATTTCAGTTAAGAAACAGACGTTTTGGTGGTGTGCCAAATCAATAATGGGGATAAAAAGTTTTTATGAATAAAGTTGGACAGAGACTTTGTGTCTTTTTTTTCGGATTGCCTTTAGCTATTGCTCTTGTTTGGTTTAATAGTTTTCATCATATTGCTTTTCATGCTGTTATTTTTGCGGCATCTGCATTGGGTTCTGGCGAGCTTTACAATCTTCTTCGTCATAAGATGCCGGTTCAGCCTCGTCCACTTGCAATAATTGCGGCTGTTTTACCTGCTTTTGTGGCTGCTGTTTGTGCAGTTCTTGAACTTCCTTCTGTTTACATCACTTATGCACTTATTGTTTCCATTCTTGCTGTTATGGCTTATGAAGTTCTTGCCGTGAGCAGTTTTGAGGACTCTGTTTTTCACCTTGCTTCATCTGTTTTCGTAATTCTGTATACCGGGTTTCTTGTTACATTTGTTTCAAGAATGACAATGCTTTCAGCTTCACGAGAATTTATTGCAATTTTTATTCTTATGGTAAGCATGTGTGACTCTGTGGCATGGTTCTTTGGTGTACTTTTCGGAAAAAACAACAAAGGCTTTATTAAGGCCAGCCCAAACAAATCTGTAGCTGGTTTTATTGGTGGTTTTGCAGGTTCTATCCTCAGCGGAATCATTGGCTGGCTTGTTCTTCCAGAAGTTTTCACCGGTTCAATCGTAAAAGTAATTTGTCTTGGCATTGTAATGGCTTTTGCTTCCATCGTTGGTGACTTGGCTGAATCTGTGCTTAAGCGTTCTGCCGGCATTAAGGATTCTGGTACTATTGTTCCAGGTCGCGGCGGTGTACTTGATTCCATCGACAGCATTATTTTTGCTGCTCCAATCTATTATTTTGGAATCAGTGTTCTCTTTCTCTAATCTGTAGGAGGCTGTCTCAAAAGTATACTTCATAGTGTCATATCTAGTGTAGATGCTGAATCAAGTTCAGCATGACAGAAGTTATTAGACAGCCCGATTTTCTAAATTTGGTATGAATGACTCAAATATAAAAAAGGTTCTTGTTCTTGGCTGTACAGGCTCAATTGGAACAAGTTCTCTTGATATTTTGCGCAATCAAAAAGATCGTTTTGTGTGTTGTGGAATTTCTGCAAATTCCAGGGAAAAAGAACTCAAAGCTTTAGGTTCTGAATTCAACTGTCCTGTTACTCTCACAAAAAATGAAGGCATTGAAGGAATAAAGCGCCTCCTTGATGAAACCTCCCCTGATATTGTAATCAATGGAATTGCAGGTTCTGCAGGACTTGAACCAAGCATGGCTGTGCTGGAACGAGGAATTGATTTGGCTTTGGCAAATAAGGAAACTGTTGTAATGTCCGGACCATTGATGTTTGAAGCTGCCAAAAAAAGCGGTTCAAGAATTCTGCCTGTGGATTCAGAGCATTCTGCTATTTTTACATTGGTGAATCAGTGCGGAAAAGAGAACATTGATAAAATCGTTATTACGGCCAGCGGTGGGCCTTTCAGGACTTTTTCAAAGGACAAGCTGGCAACAGTGACTGTTCAGGACGCACTTAAGCATCCAACCTGGGATATGGGCGTAAAAATTACAATTGATTCAGCAAGCCTTGGAAATAAAGGGCTTGAAGTGATTGAAGCCTGCAGACTTTTTGGAGTTGCTGCAAGTCAGGTTCAGGTGGTTGTGCATCCTCAGAGCGTGATTCATTCTTTGGTTCGTACAAAAGATGGAATTGTTTACGGACAGTTCAGCGAACCTGATATGAAGCACCCTATTTTGCAGGCTTTGGACTGGCCAAAAATTCTTCCAAGCTTTATGAAGCCATTTGATTTGACTGATACTGCAGATGGAACACGCACTTTGACATTTGAAAAGCCTCGCATGGACGACTTTCCAATGCTGGGACTTGCTTTTGAATGTGCTCAAAAGGACGGAAGCTACCCTATTGTCTACAATGCAGCAAACGAAATTGCAGTTCAGGCATTTATCGAAGGAAAAATCAACTTTCCTGGAATTGCTGAATGTGTTGGAACTGTTCTTCATAATTCTGACTGGTCTTCTGTACCTAAATCTATTTCAGATGTTCTGGAAATTGATAAAGAAGCCAGAACTAAGGCCAGAGAGCTTGTTTAAATGACTGTTGTTCTTGGAATCATCTTACTTGGTTTTCTCGTTTTCATTCATGAGGCAGGACATTTTGTTGCGGCCAGAATTTCTGGTGTGACTGTGGAATCATTTTCTATTGGAATGGGCCCTGTGCTTTGCCATAAACAGATAAAAGGTACGGACTGGAGAATTTCACTGCTTCCTTTTGGCGGCTACTGTGGCATGAAAGGTGAAAAGGATGCTGAACTTCTGGCAGAAAATCCTGAAGCCTATGTGGAAAAGGATTCTTTTTACGGTGTTGGTGGATTTCAACGAGCTTTTATTGGATTTGCCGGGCCTTTCTTCAACGTTTTTTTTGCATTTCTTGCCTATTCTGTTGTTGCGATGGTTGGATACAGCTATTATTCAGCTGGAAACAGGATAAAGCTTGTTACCGATGCTTATCCGGAAATGCATTCCGCCGCAGCTGATTGTGGTATTCTTTCCTGGGATAAAATTGTTCAGATAAATTCTAAGGAAATGAATGATTTTTCTGAAATTTATGCTGAAATTGCAACACATCCAGATGAAGATATTACAATCCTTGTTGAACGAAACGGAGAGCTTCTGAACTTTACGGCTCATACTGATATGAACAAAAACTCAGGCGAAGGCAAACTTGGTGTTATGAGTGATCCTGCTTCTGTGGAAAAACGGGAAGCTAAACGATATGGATTTTTTTCAGCCTTTGCTCAGGGTGGAAAAGAAGTTTTCAGCACCATTGGACTTACATTTAAAGGAATCGGAACTCTTTTTAAGGGCGTAAAGATTACAGAATCAGTTTCCGGGCCGGCCAGAATCACCACAATGCTTGGAGATACAGCAAAATCAGGGTTTTCTGCAGGATTCAGAACTGGACTTTCAAGTCTGCTGCAGTTCATGGCCATGATAAGCATTTCACTTTTCATAATGAATCTGCTTCCAATTCCTGTCCTGGATGGATTTTTAGTGCTTACTTCTCTAATCGAAGCAATTTTTGGTCTACGGGTTTCACCAAAGGTCCGTAATATTGTACAATACATTGGAATCGCAATCATTGCCTTTTTATTTGTTGTTGCTTTGACAGGCGATTTCCACTACTTTGCGGGGTTGTTCAATGCAAAAAAATAAATTTTCAAAGAATTTTATCGCTTCTATTTTGATTTCTTCAGCAGCTTTTGCTTTGTCTGCTCAGGCTCACAATTCTACACAGGCACATCAATCACCTGTAACAAATGTTGCTTTTCTTGACGGAAATTCAGAAAAATCTGTTGTGAGTGCTGGTGAGGACGGCTTTTTGATAAAATGGACAGAGGATGGAATCGGTGCTCACTATCAGATTTCAGATCTTCCTATTAAGATGATAACACGAAGTCCAAATGGAAACGATATTGCTGTGTATGAATCTGACGGTGCTTCATTGAACAGAGTCAGCGTGTGGAACTGGAAGACTCTTACCAGACGCTATGCTTACAGATTCACTGATTCAATCACAACCCTCAAATATTCAGCAAAAGGAAGCTATTTAATCTGCGGAACTGCATCTGTAAACGGCACCAGCTTCATAAATTCAACTACAGGAAACTTTGACAGAACAAAAATCAAGGAAAACACAGGTGTTGTGAACTATATCGCCACTTCAGACACTGAAAATTCTGCCATCGCCTATTCACCAAAAGGGCTCATCAGCTACTACAACATCAGAAAAGGTCAGCTTAAGGCAAAATATCCTACAGAAGACTATCTTTCACAGGTGGGACTTTTCAACAACAATGTATTTCTTGCGGGAGTGCGTGATAAGACTATTTTTGTTGTTCAGGCTGTAACAGGAACTACAATCGGCAAATTTCCAGCAAATGATCCTATTCTTGTAGCTTCAAACAAATGTCCTGATCTTCTGTATATCGTAAATGAAGGCAGGGAGTTCAAGGTATATAAAATTCAGAATGACAGAAACAAGGCTGTGGTTGCGCCGGAGCTTTTGAGAACCTTCTCTGGTCTTAAGAATAATGAGAGAATCGTCTGTGCTGATTTTGCAGGTGAAGAAATCTATGCCGGTACAAATCTTGGCAATATTTACAAATTTGATTACAGCGCTGCAGAACGAGTTGATGTTCAGCAGTCTCTGAGCGACGATATGTATGAAAAGGTATATGATGTTGCTGCTGTTGGTGACGGTTTCTACTTCCTTTCTTCAAAAACATTGTTCAAATCTTCCTATGATAACGGTGTCATTGAACGAAAAGCCGCAAATTCCGGATATACAAATGTAATCACTTACAATGACAATGCAATTCTTTGGGAAAAGGATTCAAAGAGAAATGTAGTGATGCTTGATTCTGCCGGAGCTTTGAATCAGTTGTATTCACCTTCTGCTGCCCTTCAGGTGCTACGTCTTTCTGGGGACAGTCTTATTGCCATTGAGTCTCATTCAAATGTAATACAAATCGACATTGCCACAGGAAATAAAAAAGAACTTTATACAGGTACAGGAATTCAGGATGCGATTCTAGTTTCTGAAAAGAATCTTTATGTGGCAAAATCCAGCGCTTCAACACCAAATGTTCCTTTGCTTTATGTAAATACAGAAACTCAGGAAACGGTTCCGCTCAATCTGAAGGGAAACATTGCTTATTCCTTGAACTATGATTCAGCAAAGCCAAATGAATTCTACGGCGTAACAATTTATACAGATTCCACTTCAAAGCGTCTTACAACTGCAATATTCTCATTTGACATGAACAGAAAGACCTACAGAAATATGCTTTCAATTTCTGATGAAGACAGCGAGGCCTTTACTAATTTTTCATTCCCAGTGCTCTACACCAACATTGGAAAAACACAGGTTCGCTCTTACAATTTGAATTCCAGAAGGGATTTTCTGTATAAAAGATCGGCCTCAATGCCTGTAAAAGTTGCGAAAAACGGAAACAGAATGCTGGTTCTCAACAGGGATGGTTCTGTCAGCTGGTATAATGCGGATATGAACGCTGTTATTGCTGACTGGTACCTTACAAATGATGAAACCTGGTTTGAATTTTAATTGGGCTCAAACCGCTTGTCTTTGAACTAAAATTTCAGATTCCTTGTTTTATGTTGAAATTCGCATTATAATTGGTAAATATGAAAAAAATTCTTTTTTTCTTGATGTTGCTCGGTGTTTTTTCTCTTTATGCTTCAAAATGGGCAGATTCCGCGTTTACAGCTGTTGAAGTAAAATCTGCATCTGAAGTTCGCCGAATGGCTGAGACAGATTATTCTTTTATAAAATATAAACAAGGCGAAAACAAGCAGAATGTTCTGATGTATGCCCTTGAATGTGACCGTGACATTGATGTTGTAAAGGCTTTGCTTAAAGCTGGTATTTCACCAACTGAAAAGGACAAGAATGGAAAAACTGTTCTCATGTATGCCTGTGAGAATTCTTCAGATTTGGAAACCATAAAGACTGTTCTTGAATATGGTGCACCATTTAAATATCAGAGAAAAAGTCGAATCCTCAAAACAGATAAGAGCGGAAACAACTGCTTTGATTATGCGAAGATGAATGAGGATACCGCTCCAATCCTTGAATTGTTGGGAATGTATGCAGAAGATCCAAAGGCTGGACAGATAGTTCAGGAAGAAACTGAGGATGAGTCTGAAGAAGAGCTTGAAGAAGACTTGGAAACCGAAGAAAATACAGATGAAGTTGCTGAAGACTTGACTGAAGCTGAAATTCCTGTTGCAGATGCTATAGCTGCTGTTGCAACTGAAGGTTTGATTGAAGAAGCTGCTGTTGCAGTTGCAGTGCCTTCACTTGGTCTGGAGCTTGAAAAAAAAAATTCCGAGGATGATGTAGTTCAGCCTGAATTATACGATGATGTCTATCCATACACTCAGGAAATATTTAATCTTGAAAAATCTGTAGGACCTGGTTTGCACAAGGATAGCGCCTATCTTTATGATTATGCTTCCAACAGGACCAATGATCTGATTCCACAGGACTTAATCAAAAAAGAACAGCTTGATTACACAAAAATTGATTCTCCAAATTCTGCTGATCCAAATGGCGTTACAAAGCTGATGAAAGCCGCAAAATCTGGTGACAAAAAACTGATTCGTGATTTGATTATGTCCGGTGCTGATATAGAGGCCAAGGACAAGGAAGGCTGGACAGCTTTGATGTATGCTGCTAGATATCAGCGGGATTACACAGTAGTAAAGCTTCTTCTGGCTTACGGGGCGAATTCTAAAATCAACAATAACTATGGTCTTAATTCTATAAAACTGGCTGCGGCTTTTTCTAAGTCACCGGAAGTTGTTGAATGCCTGATCACGCCTTTTTCTAAAAATTCTGAGGAATTGCGGGAAGCATTTGTTTACGGAATTAAAAATTCCAATGATGCAAAAATACTTCAGCCCTTTCTTGATAAAAAACTTCAGCTGAATGTTGCCTACAATGGAAAATCCTATCTGATGTACGCTGCAGAATACAATAGAAAAACTGACATAATTGAAATGCTGCTGAAAGCCGGTGCACCAAAAGAACAGCTGGAAACTAACACTGGAAAAACAGCATTTGATTATGCAAAGACCAACACAAAGCTTAAGCGTGATTCAGTTTACTGGTCATTGAATACAAAATAACGGGGAATAAAATTGAGAATTACTGGTGGAGCTTTAAAAGGAAGAGTTATCAAGTGTCCTGATGGAATTATCAGACCTGCCATGGACAGAATGCGTGAATCTGTTTTTGCTATTTTGGGCGATTTGGACGGAAAGTCGTGGCTGGATCTTTTTTCTGGAAGCGGTACCATTGCAATTGAAGCTGTTTCCCGTGGTTCAAAATCTGTTCAGCTTTGTGAAAAGGATAAAATCAAGGTAAAGCAGGTTCTTGAAAATGTCTCAATTACTGAAAAAGAATTGGGTGTAAGAATCGGCTGTCACTTTATGGCGGTTGAGCTTTTCCTTAAAAAATGCAAGGACAACTTTGATTATATTTTTCTTGACCCTCCCTTCCCGTATAAATATCGTCTGGATTTGCTGAAGATTATTGATGAAAGAAATCTTCTTAATCCAAATGGAACTGTAATGATTCACTTTCCTGAAGAGGATATGCTTCCTGATGAAATAGGTGGACTCAAGCTTACGGACAAGAGAATCTACGGACGTTCAATAGTTCATTTCTACAAGAAAAATCCACAAGAAGAACAAAACTAAAATTTAAGAATATTTTTAGAAACAAAAAGATTTGTCTCAATTATTCTTTATCATTTGATGTTAGTGTGGTATAATTTTAAATGGTATTCAGGTAATAAAATTGGGAATCTTAAGCTTCAGAAAAGAAATTGAAAAACATCCTGCTCCAGAAGGGTTCATCAAAGTAACGGACAAACCTATTCAGGGATTGTCTTCAGAGCAGAAGGCAATGTTGAACCGAAAAGGTAATGTTCTTTTTAATGAAGGAAAATTTGATGCGGCCTGCAGAATTTTTGTTACTACTGGATATTCAGACGGACTGGCCAGAATCGGCGATTTGTACATGAAGCAGAACCGTACATTGGATGCGCTGAAATATTATCTTTTGGCAAACAACAAGGCTAAAAGTGAGGCTGTCTACGAAAAAATTTCAAAAATAATTTCTGTGTTGATAAAGTAAGAGGTAAAAATAGATGAGTGATGATTTATTAAAGGATTTTGAGCTTCCCCAGGTTGAGACAACTTTTGTTCCTGAGAACGATAAATCAAACAACGAACTTTCAGAGCTTTCAAAAAGAGGCTATCAGCTTTTAAAAGAAAATAATCTTTCTGAAGCTCGTGATCTTTTTACAAAAATTCTCGAATCAGAAGAAAACAATAACTACGCTTTGGTTGGTCTTGGTGATTGTGAACGCAAGCAGGGGCATTTTAGAGAAGCTATTGAATTCTATTCAAAATGTCTTTCTTACCACCCTACCAACAATTATGCACTTTTTGGTTTGGCAGACTGCTACAAGGCTTTGAATCAGTTCCACAGTGCCATTGGTATTTGGGAGCAGTATCTTGTTCATGATGACAGAAATATCACCGTTCTTACACGAGTTGCGGATGCCTACAGAAAAACCCATGACTTCAAGAAATCAAAGGATCTTTATCTTAAAGTTTTGGACATGGAAGAAAACAATGCCTATGCTTTGATTGGTCTTGGTCATCTTCACTACGATTTTAAGGAATATCGGGACGCTCTCTACTATTGGACAAAAATGCTTGAATGTGATGATTCTATGGTTGATATCCGTGTTCTTACTTCAATTGGAAACTGTCACAGAAAGCTTAAGACTTTTGAAAAAGGAACAATCTACTTTGAAAAAGCTCTTGCCAGAGATCCTAAAAATTTCTACGCATTGTTTGGAATGGCTGACTGTTACCGTGGTATGAACCAGCAGTTCCGTTCAATTGAATACTGGAACAAAATTCTTGAAATAGATCCAAACAACAAGGTTATTCTTGCCCGCGCTGGTGATGCCTACAGAAATACTGGTGACTATAAAACTGCCGCTGAGTACTACAACAAGGCCCTTGATATTGAATTTGACGTATATGCTGCCCTTGGTCTTGCACTGATTTGCAAAGGTGAAGGAAAATACGAGGAAGCTATTGAACGTCTTTCTGCGCTTGTAAAGACTGATCCTAAAAATTACAGATTCTATATTGATATTGCTGACTGTTACCTTAAGATGAATCAAAAAGAAAAGGCTGTTGAGCTTCTTCACAGTTTTGGAAGATTCGGAATCAAAAGTCCTGCAATTTCTGATATGCTTGCAAAAATTCAGAATTCCTAGGTATTTTTTTGTATGAGTGAAAATACTATAAACAGCGATAAAATTGAAAAAATCCCATTGGCGGGCTTGAATGCAGCAGAAATTACTGAACAACTTGGACTTAAGCAGGCCTTTAGAGGAAAGCAGATTTTTCAGTGGATTGGAAAAGGTGCTGAATCTTTTGATGAAATGACAAACCTGAGTGTTCAGCTCAGAGATGAACTAAAAGAAAAAGCTGTTCTCCGCTCCACTTCTGTTTCTCAGGTGCTCAAGGATCCAGATGGAACAATCAAGCTTCAGGTAACTCTTTCTGATGGTTTTGCCGTTGAAACTGTTTTGCTTACAGACCGTGAGGACCGAAAGACAGCCTGTGTTTCCTGCCAGGTTGGTTGCGCCATGAACTGCGCTTTCTGTCAGACTGGTCATTTAGGATTGGCCAGAAGCCTTACTGCTGGTGAAATTGTGGAGCAGTTCCTTTATCTTGAAAAACATGCAGGTCCATTGGACAATATTGTTTTTATGGGAATGGGCGAACCAATGATGAATCTTTCAGCTGTCAGAAAAGCTATTGCAATTCTTACAGATAAGGAAGGTCGAGGACTTTCTGGAAGAAGAATCACTCTTTCAACTTCCGGGGTCATCAAAGGAATCTATGATTTGGCTGATAACGGTCCTAACATTCGTCTTGCAGTTTCACTTACAACAGCTGACAATGAGCTTCGTGAAAAACTTATGCCAATTTGTAAGACTAATCCTTTGCCGGAACTACGAAAAGCAATCGATTATTTTGCACAGAAAACCGGAAAACGTGTTACTTTGGAAGCTGCTCTTCTTCATGACACCAACACAAGTCTTGAAAGTGCTACAAACATGATAAATTTTGCCCGTGGACTTGATGTTCACATAAATTTGATTCCATGGAATCCGGTTGAGGGACTTTCATTCAGTGAGCCTAGCAACAAGGAATGCAAAAACTTTGTCTACCATCTTGAACAGGCTGGTCTTAATGTTACTCTGCGCACTCGTCGTGGCCGTGAAATTGGTGGAGCCTGCGGACAGTTGGGAAAAGGTCTGGCTGAGACTCAGGGCAATGGAAAAAAACTTGAACGAAATGATTACGCTTAAGTTACTATGCTCTACTTTCCATATAACATAATATTAGGCTTTTGATTTGAATTTTTTATATTGAAATTTCAGTCTTTTCATTTTATAATTATTGTATCTGATTTATTGGAGTTACAAATGCAGAAGAAGATATACGTTGACGGAATGTTTGATCCAGATGCAGCTGCAAAGGTTAATGCCTCTGTAAGTGCTGTTGCTGGTGTAACAAACTGCAATGCAAATCCTGACAAATCACAGGTTCTCGTAGACTTTGATGAAGGTGTTGGTGGAATTGAAGATGCCATCAACAAGGCAATTGAAGCTGCCGGAATCGCTGTTTTGGGCTAATCGGGATAAGCACATGAAGTTGACAGTTCTTGATGGTCACGCTCTTAATCCAGGTGATCTTTCTTGGGATTGCATAAAAGCCCTTGTTGATGACTTTACAGTTTATGAACGTTCGCCTCAGGAACTTGTCTCTGAAAGAATCGGGGACAGTGATTGTGTTCTTCTAAACAAAATAAACATAACTGAAGAAATCATAAAGAAATGTCCAAAGCTTCGATATATTGGAGTTTTGGCTACAGGTTACAATGTTGTTGATACAAAGGCCTGTAGAGAAGCTGGAATTACGGTAACAAATATTCCATCTTACAGTACAGATGCTGTAGCTCAGCATGTTTTTGCTTTTATTTTAAATATTTCAAATCAGGTACAGATACATTCAGAATCGGTTCACGCCGGCGATTGGATTAAAAATCCGGATTTCTGCTATTGGAAAAATCCTCTCACAGAGCTTGCAGGAAAGACTATCGGCATTTTTGGCTTTGGAAACATTGGCCGTCAGGTTGCAAAAATTGCTCACGCCTTTGGAATGAATGTTCTGGTTCATGTACACAGTGAAAAATCATTTACAGGTGGAGAAAAATCAGTTTCTGCTGAAGAATTGTTCAGCCAGTCTGATTTTATTTCTCTTCATGCTCCACTTACTCCAGAAACAAAAGAAGTAATCAACAGCAATTCGATTTCTCTTATGAAACCTTCTGCTGTAATCATAAACACAGCCCGCGGTGGTCTTGTTGAAGAAAAAGCTTTGAGAGATGCACTGAATGAAAAGAAAATAGCAGCTTATTGTGGTGATGTTGTGCTCACTGAACCAATGTCTTCTGACTGCCCTCTTTTAAATGCACCAAACTGCTTCATTACACCTCATATTGCATGGGCTCCACACGAAACCAGACAGAGGCTTATGGATATTGCAGTTGGAAATTTCAAGGCCTTTCTGGATGGTAAACCAGTTAACGTTGTAAATTAATAAATATAATATTTTAGAGGTAAAAAAATGGGAAAGACCATTGCTCAGAAAATTTTTGAATCACACCTGGTGGACTCACCTTTTTCTGGAACTTATGTTCTTAAGCTTGACCGTGTTTTCTGTCATGAAATCACAACTCCAATCGCCATCAACGACTTGGTAGAACGCAAGATGGACCGTGTATTCGATCCAACAAAAATCAAGGCTGTAATTGACCATGTAACTCCTTCAAAGGACTCAAAAACAGCTACTCAGTCTAAGATTCTCCGTGACTGGGCTCGCCGTAACAATGTAAAGGATTTCTTTGATATTGGTGCTAACGGTGTATGTCACGCAATTTTCCCAGAAAAGGGATTCGTTCGTCCTGGTTACACAGTAATCATGGGTGACAGCCACACTTGTACACACGGTGCCTTCGGTGCATTTGCTGCTGGTGTTGGTACAACTGACCTTGAAGTTGGTATTCTTAAGGGAGTTTGTTCATTCCGCGAGCCAAAAACAATCAAATTTGTTCTCAACGGAAAACTTAAGGAAGGCGTTTATGCAAAAGACGTTATCCTTCACCTTATTGGAAAAATCGGCGTAAACGGTGCTACAAACTGTGTAGTTGAATTCACTGGTCCTGTAATCGACAACATGGATATGGAAGAACGCATGACTCTCTGTAACATGGCTGTTGAAGCTGGTGGAACTTCTGGTATCTGTTTCCCAGATGCAAAAACAGTTGAATATCTCTGGGAATTCATCAAGGACGAATACAAATCTAAGGAAGATGCTATCGCTGACTATGCTAAATGGCGTGATGATGACGATGCTGAATATGAAAAGGTAATTACAGAAGACCTTTCTAACCTTGATCCAGTATGTACAATCAACTACAAGCCAGATCAGATTAAGAAAATTTCTGAAATGAAAGGCACAAAGGTTGACCAGATTTACATCGGTTCTTGTACAAACGGTCGTATTTCTGACCTTAGAATCGCTGCTAAAGTTCTTAAGGGACACAAGCTTGCTGACGGTGTTCGCGGTATCGTTTCACCTGCAACTCCAAAAATCTACAAAATGGCTGTTGAAGAAGGCATCATCGACATTTTCCTTGAAGCTGGATTCTGTGTAACAAACCCAACTTGTGGTGCTTGTCTTGGTATGTCAAACGGTGTATTGGCTGAAGGTGAAGTTTGTGCTTCTACAACAAACCGCAACTTCAACGGACGCATGGGTAAAGGCGGTATGGTTCATCTTATGAGCCCTGCTTCTGCTGCTGCAACTGCTATTGCAGGTACAATTACTAACTCAGAGCTTTATAAAGGCTAAATTATCCGGTGGTTGAGCTTGTCGAAACCACTGCAAATATAAAAACTTACAGGTCATTTCGACAGGCTCAATGACCTTTTAGGAGATAAATATGAAAGCTTTTGGTGGTCCAGTTCTTTTTCTTGACCGTTCAGACATTAACACTGATGAAATCATCCCTGCAAAATATCTGACAGAAATTTCAAAACAGGCACTCAAACCTTACTGTCTTGAAGATTTGAAGCTTGATGGTTTTGATGCTAAAAGAGACGTTCCAGGAAAGAAAGTAATCATTACTCGTGAAAACTTTGGCTGTGGTTCAAGCCGTGAACACGCTCCTTGGGCCTTGGAAGTAAACGGTATCTACACTGTAATTGCTCCAAACTTTGCACGCATTTTCCGCCAGAACATGTACAACTGTGGTCTTATGGCTCTTGATATGCCTAAGAAAGAAGTTGAAGATATGTTCCGCAACTTTGCAGACAAAGAAACTGAATGCAAAATTGAACAGAAAGAAGACGGAACATGGAAGGTAAAGCTTATTGCTGGTTCATTCTCAAAGAGCTATGTTTTCAATCTTGAAGGATTTGAAAAGGCTCTCATTGAAAATGAAGGCTGGATTGGTTTTGCTGATTCTAAATACTAATCTTTTAGTTTAATAAATATAAAGGGGTTGTCCAATAAAGTCCTGACCGTGGCGGTCATTGAGCCTGTCGAAATCTCATATTAAATATGGTGGTTTCGAGGGCCTCAACCACCGAGAGTCGCACTTTTGTGGCAGCCCCTATTTTTTTATGATAAAAGCCTTTTCTTTTTTTCAGACTGCGTTTGTTCTTCTCATTTATGTGATTCCGCCTCTTTTTGCTGGTGAAACGAAAGGTGCTGGTTTTGTTGCCGTCTACCCTGCTGCAGTTTTTGTGAATTTTGTGGTTGGTTTGGCTTTAGTTTTTACTGGCAGAAAAATTTTTACGGATGAAGTTTCTGGGCGATTTTATTGGATTGGAAAAGAAAAGACAAATTTTATTGCGAAGAACAGCTGGGGACTGATTTGTTTTGGCGGAATCATTGTTGTTTCAGTTGTTTTTCAGATTGTGGGAAAATTTTTGGGAAGCGATACAATTGAAAGAATTGTTTTTCCTGATGATTTTTTTTGCTGGATATATTTTTTTTCTTGAACAGTTTGTGCGTCTGTTTTTGAAGAAATTGTTTACAGATATCTGCTTCCT